>JANOEG010000270.1:0-5428 GCA_031413095.1 Burkholderiales bacterium
TACACCGCGCGCGACCGCACGAACTACCACCTGGAAATCAGGCCGGACGCTTTTGAAGGGGCGCTCGACCGCTTTGCACAGTTCTTCATCGCGCCCAGATTCACACCCGAGTTCAATGCGCGCGAAGTCAATGCAGTCAACTCCGAGTTCCAGAAGAATCTCGAGAACGACGGCTGGCGCGAGTTCACGCTGCGCACCAGCGCCTACCGCGATGGCCATCCGGCACGCAACTTCGGCACCGGCAGCGTCGAGACCTTGACCGGAACCACGCGCGAGGAGCTGCTGGCGTTCCACCGCCGCTACTACAGCGCCAACCGCATGACCTTGTCTCTCACCGGGCCGATGGGTCTGGATCGGCTCGAGGCCTGGGCGCGGACCTTGTTCTCAGCCGTGCCCGACACCCAGCGGGCCGCGCTGAGCTATCCCGCGGACTACCTGCCACGCAAGGCGGCGTTGCGCATCCTGCGCATGGAGCCGGTCAAGGATCTGCGCCGCATGACGCTGAGTTTTGCGTTGCCGGACTTGCGCCCTCTGGCGGGCAGCAAGCCGGCCGAGTTGATCGCCTTTGTCCTCGGCCACGAAGGCGCCGGCAGTTTGCTGAGTGCCCTCAAGGCCGAAGGCCTGGCGACGGGCTTGAGTGCGGGGGCCGAGGCCGATACGCATGACTACGGCTCGTTCGAGATCTCGGTCAGCTTGACGGCGCAGGGCCTGGCCCAGTACGAGCGCGTGTTGTCGATGGTCTTTTCTGGCATCGATCTGCTGCAACGCAGCGGCGTGCCGCAGCACGTGTTCGCCGAACGGCGAACGATGTCGATGCTCGAAGAGCGCTTCCGCGACAAGGGGGAGGGCATGTCGCTGGCGCTCGCGCTGGCCAATCAGGTGATGGACTACCCGCTCGAGATCGCCGAGCGGGTGCCGTACCTGTGGCTGCGCGAGGATCCAGAGGCCGTGCGCCAGGTGCTGTCTCACCTGCGGCGCGACAACCTGCTGGTCACGCTGGTGGCCAAGGGCGTGGCGGTCGACAAGACCGAGCGTTGGTTCGGCACGCGCTACAGCTACGTCGAAGACGCCGGGCCGGCCTGGGCAGCGCTGGGCAAGCCGGCGGCGCTGGCGGCGCTCAGCCTGCCGCGACCGAATGTTTTCATTCCGGCGAGCACGCGCGTGCGCTCCGTCGAGCCGGCGCGGCTGATCGACGAGCCGACCTTGAGCCTGTACTACGCGCAGGACGCAGAGTTCCTGCGGCCGTACGTGTCGCATCAGATGCGCGTGCGGCTGCCACGCGACCGCGCCTCGTTGCGACAAGCCACGCTGCTGCGCTTCTATGAGGCCTGCGTCAAGGAGTCGCTCGTCGAGGCGATCTACCCGGCCGCCGAGGCTGGCCTGGGTTTCGAGTTCGAGGCCTCGCTCGAAGGCGTGCGCATCGGCATCGACGGCTACGACGCATCGACCGGCCGCTTGCTCGACGAGGTGATCAAGCGCTTTCGCGACTGCTCGCTGTCCGCCGAGCGCTATGCCGCCTTGAAGGACCGGCTGTTGCGCGAGCTATCGGCGTTCGAGCGTGTCGATGCCTACCAGACTCTGGCCGAGTCGCGGCGGCGCGTGGTCCGCGAGTTTCACTATCGGCCCGACGAGATGCTGCCTGTGGCACGCGAACTGACCTTGCCGCAGGTGCAAGCCTTCGCGCGCTCGCTGTACCAGCGCGGCACGCTCGAAGCCTTGAGTTACGGCAACATCAGCGCGGCCGACGCCGTGGCTGTCGCGCGGCGCGTGAGTTCAGCCTTGCGGCTGACGGCCGTGCCCGACAAGAACTTGCTGCGCCGGAGACTTCTGGTGCAACGTGCAGGCCAGACCGTGCGCACGAGCGAGGCCCTGTTGGTCAACAACTCGGCGTTCCGGCGCGAAGTGATGCTGGGCGGCGACAGCCCTGCGGTGCGCGCGGCGACGCTGGCGCTGGCGTCATTTGTCGGGCCGCTGGTCTACAACGAACTGCGCACGCAGCAGCAGCTCGGCTACATCGTCTTCGGCGGTGCGGGCAACGAGGGCCGTTCGCAGTTCGCCTATTTCATCATCCAGTCCGGCGACTACCCGGCTGACGAGTTGGAGACGCGTGCCGACAAGGTGATCGGCGAACTGCCGGCGCGTTTGCAAGCGCTGGACGATGCTCAGTGGCAAACGATCGTTGCCGGGGTGCGGGCCAAACTGGAGGAAAAGGACAAGTCGATCGGTGAGCGGGCGCGGCGGCTGTTCGAGCTGGCTTATGAATTCGACGCCGATTGGGCGCGCCAGGAAGCGACGGTCGATGCGCTGTCCGGTCTCACGCGGCAGACCACTGCAGCCTTGCTCGCCTCGGCACTGAGCAAGGACACGGCGCGCAACCGCGTCTTCCTCGGTTTTGCCCGAGACCTGCGGCCACGCACGCCGCCAGTGGTGAGCTTCAGCGACGCTGGCGCGTGGAAGGCGAGCCATCGCTACGAGTGAAGGCTGGGCTCAGCGCTTCTTGTACTGCGTCGCCCCGAACAAGATGTCGCGCGACTTGTCGTCCGTGAGCGCCTTGCGCTCGGCAGCCAGCACCTCGACGCCGCGCTTGACCGCAGGCCGCGCGGCAACTTCGTCGAACCATCCTTTGAGGTGCGGGTGGTCAGCCCAGTCGATGCCCTGGTTCTTCCAGGACCGCAGCCACGGAAAGACGGCGATGTCGGCGATCGAATAGGCTTTGCCACCGAGGTACTTGCTCTTCGCCAGCCGCGTGTTCATCACGCCGTACAGACGCTTGGCTTCGTTCGTGTAGCGGTCGACCGCGTACTCGATCTTTTCCGGCGCGTAGATGCGGAAGTGGTGCGCCTGGCCAAGCATCGGTCCGACGCCGCCCATCTGGAACATCAGCCACTGCAGCACCTCGTACTTGCTGCGCGTGTCGCTGGGCATGAACTTCCCGGTCTTGCCCGCCAGGTAGAGCAGGATGGCGCCCGATTCGAACAACGATATCGGCTTGCCGTCGGGGCCATCGGAGTCGACGATCGCCGGGATTTTGTTGTTCGGGCTGATGGCGAGAAATTCAGGCGTGAATTGTTCGCCGCTTCCGATGTTGACGGCGTGCACGCGGTACGGCAACGCGCACTCTTCGAGCATGATGTGGACCTTGTGGCCGTTGGGTGTGGCCCATGAATGAACGTCGATCATTGGCGTTGTCTCCCGCGTGGCCCGGCGCTGGGTCCGGAACGCTTTCACTCTAGCAGCAGCACGAGTTCACGTAAGACAGATGTCCGCACTTTTCAAGCGTTTGTTCAACGGCGATGAAGAAGCCGCAGTGGCCGGCTGGCCCGACGCGCGCCGCTGGGCCGAGAACGCAGGCCATCGCTATGCCCTCGGCCGTGGCGGGGAAGGGTTCGTCGTCGAGTCGCAAGCGGCCGGCGCCAGCTTTCGCATCGAGTGGGGCCCGTCGCAGCGCAACTACATCGCGGGCCAGGAGTTGCGGGTGCGCGTCGACCTGGGCTCTGCTTCCGATGTGCAGATGCTGGTGGCGACGCGCCAGTTGATGGAGCGCCTGGAGCGCGATGTGTTCGAGCAGTACACCGAGGGCACAGAAACGCGCATCGATGACCAGACGCCCGAAGAGATGCGTTGGGTGGTGCTCTATCCGCAAGTGTCCGGCAAGGTCCTCGGCGCGTTGCGCGAGCGCTTCGGCCTGCTCAGCAACCGGCCGCGCGCCTCGACGCTGTGGCTCGAAGAAGGATTGGCCGGTCCGCTGGCCAAGACCATCGCCTGGCACGACGCTGGGGTGCCGATGGTGCTGGTCGTGCAGCGTGGCCGCTTCGTGCTGCGTCTGGCGTTGCCCGAACCGCGCATCGCGGTGCTCGATGGCGCGCTGTCACTGGGCTTGGCGGCGGCTGCCGCTGCGCGCAGCGTCGCCGCGGAAGTCTCGCGGGGCGGGGTCAACAGCACGCGCCCGAGCACCTGGGGCGCGATGCCGGCGCCCTCCAAGGAAACCTTCGAGGGCTGAAGCGTTCGGTGGTGTCAGGCCGCGGCGTGTCTGCCGAGCTCCATCTTCGCCAGCGAGTTGCGGTGCACCTCGTCCGGACCATCGGCAAAGCGCAGCGTGCGCGCCACGGTGTAGAAGTAGGCCAGCGGAAAGTCCTGGCTCATGCCGCCGCCGCCGTGGGCCTGCATCGCCCAATCGATGATGCGGCAGGCCATGATCGGCGCCACCACCTTGATCATCGCGATCTCGGATTGCGCGGCCTTGTTGCCGGCCTTGTCCATCATCCACGCGGCCTTCAACGTCAACAGGCGCGCCTGTTCGATCTCGCAGCGCGCCTCGGCGATGCGCTCGCGCGTCACGCCCTGGTCCGACACCGGACGGCCAAAGGCCACACGCTTCATTGAACGCCGGCACATCAGTTCGAGCGCGCGCTCGGCCAGGCCGATCAGGCGCATGCAGTGGTGAATGCGGCCGGGGCCGAGTCGCCCCTGCGCGATCTCGAAGCCGCGGCCCTCGCCGAGCAGCATGTTCGATGCCGGGACGCGCACGTCGCTGAATTCGATCTCCATGTGGCCGTGCGGCGCATCGTCGTAGCCGAAGACTTGCAGTGGGCGCAGTACCTTGACGCCGGGTGTGGCCATCGGCACGAGGATCATCGACTGCTGCGAGTGTCGCGCCGCGGTCGGGTCGGTCTTGCCCATGAAGATCATGATCTCGCAGCGCGGATCGCCGGCGCCCGAGATCCACCACTTGCGACCGTTGATGACGTAATCGTCACCGCGGCGTTCGATGCGCGCCTCGATGTTGGTGGCATCCGAAGAGGCAACGGCGGGCTCGGTCATCGCAAACGCGCTGCGGATCTCGCCGGCCAGCAGCGGCTTCAACCAGCGCTCCTTGTGCTCGGCCGTGCCGTAGCGCACCAGCACCTCCATGTTGCCGGTGTCGGGCGCCGAGCAGTTGAAAACCTCGCTGGCCCACGGCACGCGGCCCATGATCTCGGCCAGCGGCGCGTACTCGGCGTTGCTCAGACCCGCGCCGGCTTCACTGTCCGGCAGGAACAGGTTCCACAACCCGGCGGCGCGCGCCTTGGGTTTGAGTTGTTCGATGATTCCAAGCGGCGTCCAGCGCTTGCCGGCCTGCGTGTTGGCTTCGAGTTCGGCCCAGAACGTCGACTCGGCCGGATAGACGTGCTCGGCCATGAACGCGGAAACGCGCTCGCGCAAGGCGTTGGTGCGCTCGGAGTAGGAGAAGTCCATCGTGTGTTCTTTCAAGGTCGTTGAGCGAATTGCCAGCCGAGTTCAGCCAGAGGGCGAGCGCCGGCCGCGGCCTGGCGCGCCTGCTCGCTGGAGGCCGTGCCGTCCTCGACCCGCTTGGCAATGCCTTGCAGGATCGCCGCCATGCGGAACAGGTTGTAGGCGAGATAGAAGTTCCAGTCCTGCGCCAGCTCGG
>JANOEG010000271.1:0-1712 GCA_031413095.1 Burkholderiales bacterium
AAGATCGTCGACGAGCCCGTGACGGTGATCGTCAGCATGAAGGGCTGGGTGAGGGCGCTCAAGGGCCACGAGATCGACACCTCGACGCTGGCGTTCAAAGCCGGCGATGGGTTGTACGGCGCGTTCCCCTGCCGCAGCGTCGAGAACCTTGTCGTGCTCGGCAGCAGCGGACGCGCCTACAGCGTGGCCGTGAGCACGCTGCCCGGCGGACGCGGTGACGGCACGCCGATCACGACGTTGGCCGACTTCGAAGCCGGCTCACAACCCGCGCACTACCTTGCCGGCGCCGCCGACACGCTGCTGCTGCTGGCCAACACGGGTGGCTTCGGCCTGCTCGCGCAGGCGGGCGATCTGGTGAGCCGGCAGCGTGCGGGCAAAACCTTCCTCTCGCTCGAGGCCGGTGAGCATGTGCTGCCGCCGACGGTGGTGCAACAGCCATCGCATGCGCGCGTGGCGTGCCTGTCCAAGGGCGGCCGGCTGCTGGTGTTCCCGCTGGCCGACCTGAAGCGTCAGGCCAACGGCGGGCGTGGCCTGACGCTGATGGATTGCGATGCCAAGGACCCGCTGCTGTCGGTGGCGACCTGCGGCGACGCGCTTGTGGTGCAGGGCATCAACCGCGGCAAGGACAAGGACGAGGTGCTGCGCGGCGCGGCGCTCGCAAGCCACGAAGGCAAGCGCGCGCGCAAGGGGCACAAGGTGGCGGGGTTCAAGGAAATGCGGCGGGTGGTGGCGGGGTAGGGCGTTTGGTTCTACTGCGTAGGCAAAGTTGAGTGTGCAGCTATGAAAGGCGGCTGTCGGCCAGCAAGGAACGCTTGTCAATCGCACCACTACCAGACGTTCGACCACGAGTGTCGAGTTGGCGTGCAATGGGCACGCATGAACGAGGTCGTCCTCCTTCTCCAACGCGACGCGACGCTACCAGCCTCGATCCCTTGGAGCGAGGCCGCTTCGTGTGGCTGTGCAGACCGAAGCAAGCCGCGTGGCGCTGACGCCTGCGTAACTGTAGATGCTGCTCGTAGGGGTGGTCGACTGGCGCTTGTCCACGCGCACATCGTTCTCAATACGTCACTGTCAACCTGACGACCTCATCGCCACCCGGCTTGCCGCGTGTGGCCACATACAGGCCATCCGGCCCCTGGTCGATCGCCGAGAAGCCGTAGCCCAAGTCACCGACGACCGTGGCCTGCTTGACGACCTTGTTGCCGTGATCAAGCTTGACGAAGTCGATGCGCTGACCGGCGTCGAACGCCAGCGCCAGCGCGCCGTTCCAGTAGCGCCAGTGCGGCCCCCGCAACAGTGCCATGCTGGACAAGCCGGTACCGGGCTTGCTGCTCTGCCACGATGGCAAAGTGGCGCTGGCCGCGTTCATCGGCACGAGCTTCGGGCCGGCGCTCGCGTCGCCGCAGTAGCCGAACGCTGTGCCAGCGCAGCGCGGATCCCAGCCGGCGTTGCCGCCCGTGCGCAGCACGGTCAGCTCGTCAAGAAGGCTGCCGCCGCCGTCGGCCACCACCAAAGCTTCGTGGCTTGGATGAAAAGCGATGCCCGCCGCGTTGCGCACACCGTGCGCGACGACAGCCGGTTGTGCCGGTGTGGCTGCCTCCACACGCAAGACCTTGCCCGCCAATTCGGTGGGCGTCTGTGGCGCGTCAGCCAAGTAGCCGTCACCCGTAGCGACGTACAGTTTCCCATCCGGGCCGAAGCCCATGCGGCCG
>JANOEG010000272.1:0-4134 GCA_031413095.1 Burkholderiales bacterium
GGCTGCACTTGCGGAGTGATCCGGGAACGCAGCCACCGTGTGGAGCGGTAGTTCAGTTGGTTAGAATACCGGCCTGTCACGCCGGGGGTCGCGGGTTCGAGTCCCGTCCGCTCCGCCAATAAATTCAACGGGTTGGGTCGAAAGACCCAACCCGTTGGCCTTTGTGATATTCCAAACTTTGGAATACGCGTGACTACTGCGCCGGCCGGGCAGTGCGCACGCGGCGGCGGTCGTAGACCTGTCGCACCATGCGCTCTGATGTGTGCAACGTCGCATCGATGACGTCTGCGTCGCCCCGTTCGAGCTTCTCGCTCACTCCCATCGGGCGGCAGTCCTGCAAGCTGAAGGGCTCGAAGGCAATGCCTCGCTGCCGGGCTTCGATGATGCACTTGGCCATCAACTTCGATAGCGTGGCTTTCCATCCGCCCTTCGTGTACCGCTGACCTCTGAGGTTGCCGAACAAGTACCAGGAGCCTGCAAGCTTGCTGCGCTCAATCGCGAGGGCCTCGTCGATGGTCACACGCAGCTCGTCGCTCCACTCGATCAGTGCATACCGATCGGACTGTCCATGCTGCCGCTTGGCCGCCTTCCAGACGATGCCCTCGGGCTTGATCTGATCGCGGGTGAATGCTCTCACCTCGACCGACCGGCGAAGGCACAAGAACGCCGTCTTGAGGCCAAGGGCACAGATGTGCTGAGGGCCGCCCATGCGCCTGCCGACCTCCACCGCGAGCGCAAGTTCTTCATGGATAACGCGTCGGTCGCGCTTGACTGTTTGCAGCTTCTCGACGCCGTCGAACGGGTTACTCGCAATCTTCCGTGTGCGGACACCGAACTCAAGAATGACCCGCGCAAGAGCGATCTCCTTGTTGCCCTTTTCCGCACGGGGGCGGGCTTCACCGTTCTCGCCCACAGCCAGCAAGCACGCCTCGAGATACTCATAGGCGTCTGCCTTCTCGATGTCTTGCAAGCGCATGTGCCCAAGCGCTCGTTGCAAATTTTTCGCCTCACGCCTGTTCTCGACCAGGGTCGAGGCTACGCGCTTCCCGGCGGTGCCAGGTGGCAGCTTCTCCTGACGCTCAAACCAGGCGGCAACGAGCGCGCCGAAGCTGTCTTCCGATGGTGCGCCCATCGACATCTGCAGCGCCTTGGTGATCGCCTCGCGGCGCAGCTCCGCCACACGCGCCGCGTCCCTGACATCGCATGTCAGCCGAAAAGTCCACTTGCCGCCGTCGCCTTTGTGGCCGATCGAGTACAGGCGAACGCCCCGTCGCTCGTAGACGCGAAAGGGGAGGCCATCGGGACGATGTCGGCGTCGGCTCATCGGTGTCCGTGCAGCAAGAACTCAAGGTGCGGACCATCGCGACGTCTGGCGTCGGCATTGCGTGCGCCGGACATGCGCGCATCATGGTACGCCCGTGCAACCTTAGGCACATCACCGCGACGCGAGGGCGCTTCGTAAACCCACCCTCTCGATTGCAACCATGCGCACATTCGCTTGGGCTGTTCGTAGCCCGTCAGCGCAATCAGATCGTCGCGAGTCAAGTGCAGAGGCATCGTTTGCGACATCCGTCGTTGGACGCACGGTGCCCGTCACTCTTGAAGGTAAAAGAACACTTGCCAGAGCGACGGACACTCACAGCTTAGGTTCATCTTCGCCATCAGCGCGCGATGATTTTTGACTGAATTTCATCGCTCGTCCGGGCGCGTCCCCGCTGCGCGGGGACCGGGTCGTTGCGCTGCGCGTCGAGCCGCGGGCCTGCGGCTGGCGTCTCGCCCCTGACGGGCTTCCGTCCCTCGCGCAACACGGCTTGGCCGGCTGCGCCGGCGGTCATCACGAGGCGGCCCTGTCCCGTGGCCGGGGATCGCGGGCCCAGATGTCCATCACGCTGCGCGTGATCGACGGTCCCGCTCGACGAACTGGCCCGGTGCTCGCGCACTGCGCTTCACTTCGTTGCGCTCCCGTGCGCTGCGCCCGAACCAGATCGTCGCCCCGGCCACCCGCCACGCCCGGTGCCGGGCCGCCTGAATCGCCTGACACCGAAGTCAGCTCGGTCCGGCTCGACCGCCGCGCCAGTCGCTGCGCTTGGTGTCACGTCGGTCGCGGTGGCGCCGGACCTCGATACCGTGGGCGGGCGCCTGCGCTGCAGCCGACGCGCTAGCGGAGCTGTCACGCCGTCTGCTGTCGCGCGGGCCCTCTTGAATCGATGCAGGTGGCGCGGCGCCATGCCGTTTGCGGCCCACCGCGATCCACCCCTTCAAGCCCGCATCCCTCGGTGAGCGGGACTTGGGGGTGGATCTTCAAGCGGTGGGTCGGGCTGTTGATTTCCACCCAGAAGTGATCCACGTGGCTGGGTGATTTCCATCCAAATCTGATCCACGCAAGAACCCTAACCTGCTGCTTTATGCGGCAGGGAGCACAAGGAGTGATTGACGTGGCGACACTGAGTGTCATCAGGCGGTGGGCTCTGCGCGAGCGGCTGTCCATCCGCGAGATTGCGCGGCGCACGGGCCTGTCTCGCAACACCATCAAGAAGTACCTGGCCGCGGGCGTGGTCGAGCCGCGGTACGCCAAGCGAGTCAGCCCGAGCAAGCTCGACGCCTTCGCCGACAAGCTGGCCAAGTGGCTGACCGACGAGGCGACGAAGTCGCGCAAGCAGCGGCGCACGATCAAGCAGATGCACGCCGACCTTGTGGCGCTGGGCTTTGACGGTTCGTACGGCCGCGTGGCTGCCTTCGCGCGAACATGGCATGCACGCCGGCACGAAGCCGAGCAAACCACCGGCCGCGGCAGCTTCGTGCCCCTGAGCTTCGCGCCCGGCGAAGCCTTCCAGTTCGATTGGAGCGAAGACTGGGCCACCGTCGCCGGCGAACGCATGAAGCTGCAGGTTGCGCACTTCAAGCTCAGCCACAGCCGCGCGTTCGTGCTGCGCGCCTACCTGCTGCAAACGCACGAGATGCTGTTCGACGCGCACAACCACGCCTTCGCGGCGTTCGGCGGCGTGCCCCGGCGCGGCATCTACGACAACATGAAGACGGCCGTGGACCGGGTGCGCCGCGGCAAGGCGCGCGACATCAACCAGCGCTTTGCGGCGATGGCCAGCCACTACCTGTTCGAGCCCGAGTTCTGCAACCCGGCCTCGGGCTGGGAGAAGGGCCAAGTCGAGAAGAACGTGCGCGATGCGCGGCACCGGCTGTGGCAACAGGTGCCGGCGTTCGACAACCTGGATGCCTTGAACGACTGGCTCGAAGCACGCTGCAAGGCGCTGTGGACCCAGATCGCGCACAACAAGCTGCCCGGCAGCGTGGCCGATGTGTGGGCCACTGAGCGAGCGGCCTTGATGAACTTGCCGCGCCTGTTCGACGGCTTCGTCGAACACACCAAGCGCGTCTCGCCGACTTGCCTCGTGCACTTCGAGCGCAACCGCTACAGCGTGCCGGCGTCCTACGCCAACCGCCCGGTGAGCCTGCACGTGTACGCCGCTCGGCTCGTCGTGGTGGCCGAAGGCCAGGTGCTGTGCGAGCACGCCCGCATCATCCACCGCCGCCACGACGCGTTGGGCCAAACGGTGTACGACTGGCGCCACTACCTGGCCGTGTTGCAGAGGAAGCCCGGTGCGCTGAGGAATGGCGCGCCGTTCTCGGAACTGCCCGAAGGCTTCAAGCGGCTGCAGAGCTCGCTGCTCAGGCAAGCCGGCGGAGACCGCGAGATGGTGGAGATCCTGGCCCTGGTGCTGCATCACGACGAACAAGCCGTGCTTGCCGCGGTGGAGCTGGCGCTGGAGGCCGGCGTTGCGACCAAGACCCATGTGCTCAACGTGCTGCACCGGCTGTTGGACGGCACGCCCGGCCCGGTTCCGGTGAATGCGCCGCAGGCGTTGCGCCTGGCAACCGAGCCGCGTGCCGACGTGCTGCGCTACGACACACTGCGCACGGCCAGGAAGGCCCAAGCCTCGGGTCGGGAGGTGTGCCATGCGCAGTGAGCCCGCGAGTGCGCCGATGGTGGCCACATTGAAGTCGCTCAAGCTGTGGGGCATGGCGCAAGCGGTGTCGGAGTTGGCCGAGCAAGGCGCGCCGGCCTTCGACGCCGCGCAGCCGATCCTGGCCAAGCTGTTGAAGGCCGAGACGGCCGAG
>JANOEG010000273.1:0-1645 GCA_031413095.1 Burkholderiales bacterium
GACCTACGCCAAGGCGCGCTCGTTGCGGCTGGGCAAGGCGGTGTCGGAGTTGATCCGCCGCGCCAGCGCGCCGCCGATGACGCTGAAGAAGAAGGGGCAGGTGTGGGTGATCCAGACGCCTCCGGGTACACCGACGCTGACTTCCGAGCAGGTCAAGAAGGCCATGCTCGACGAGTTCATCTGAGGCCTGCGCGTGGCCGTCCACCTGCTGGATGTCAACGCGCTGATTGCCCTGGGCTGGGACAGCCATCACCACCACGAAGCGATGGTCGCCTGGTTCAACCGCCGCGCACGGGAGGGTTGGGCCACCTGTGCCATCACCCAGGCGGGATTCGTTCGCGTACTCAGCCAGCCCGCGGTGGCCAAGGAGGCGCTTTCGATCGCCAAACTCGCCGAATCCCTGGCGCACAACCTCGCGCACCAAGCACATCGCCTGCTGGCGCTGGACTTCAACTTGACCGATGTCCTGGCGTGCTGCACCGGCGGTGTTGTGGGTCATCGCCAGGTCACCGATGCCTACCTGCTCACCGCCGCGGTTCGGGCAGGCGCACGCCTGCTCACGTTTGACCGCGGCATCGCGCAGTCGCTGGCCACCGACGCCGAACGTCAGCGCCACGTGCTGGTGCTCGGCTGAGGCCCCGGCCGTCGTCACGCACGGCTCCTCGCCAGCTGCAGGGCCTGCACCAGCGCGTCCACCCGGATCGGCTTGGTCACGTAGTCGTCCATGCCGGCGGCCAGGCATTCCTCGCGGTCGCCTTGCATCGCATTGGCGGTCATCGCAATGATGCGTGGCCGCTCGTTCGCCTTCCACTTGGCGGTGATGCGGCGTGAGGCTTCGAGCCCATACATCTCGGGCATCTGCACGTCCATCAGCACGACGTCGTAGGTCTGCTGCTCGATGCGCTCGACGGCCTGCTGCCCGTTGACCACCACGTCCGCCGCGTAACCCATCTGGCTGAGCAACCGCAGCGCGAGCTTCTGGTTCACGACGTTGTCTTCGGCGAGCAGGATGCGCAAGGGGTGGCGCGTAGCCATCTGCGGGTCGAGGGCCGCCTTGGCAGCGGGCTTGGACGAGGGCGCGGCTGCTTGCACCGCCTCGGCCTGGATGTGGAAGCAGAACGTGCAGCCTTGGCCCGGGCCTTCGCTCTCGGCGTGCATCGCGCCGCCCATGATCTCGGCCAGGCGCTTGCTGATGACCAGGCCGAGACCGGTGCCGCCGTACTTGCGCGTGGTGCTGGCCTCGGCCTGGCTGAAGCTCTGGAACAGTCTGGCCATGCCCTCGGTGCTCAGGCCGATGCCGCTGTCCTTGACGGCGAAGTGAATCTCGCTGCCGGTGCCGCGGGTCACGCTGAGGCGCACCTCGCCGGCTTCGGTGAACTTGAGCGCGTTGCTCAGCAGGTTGAGCAGGATCTGGCGCAGCCGCGTGCTGTCGCCTTTCACGCCGGCCGGCACGTCGTCTGCGACGGCGACGACGAGGCCGAGCTTTTTCTCCGCAGCGCGATGCCGCACCAGGTCGAGCGCCGAGTTCACGCAGTCGCGCAACTCGAAGGGCTGCAACTCCACATCGAGCTTGCCGGCCTCGATCTTGGAGAAGTCCAGGATGTCGTTGATGATCGTCAGCAGCGATTCACCGCTGTCGCGGATG
>JANOEG010000274.1:0-13205 GCA_031413095.1 Burkholderiales bacterium
CTCGTTGAAGCGCAGCTTCGCACCCTTGGCCTCTGCCATCTCGGCAATGCGGTTGGTGAACTTGAAGCAGTCGCCGGTTTCGTCGCCGGGCAGGCGCAGGCCGCCGACGAACTTGTCTTTCACCCGCGCCAACGCGGGCTCGGCGCCGATACAGCCCTCGCGGTCGAGCACCTCGTAAGGCACGTTGTATCGGTCGAGAATCTCGGTGTCCTTGCCGATGCCGTCGAGCTGCTGCTGCGTTCGGAACAGTTGCAGCGTGCCTTGCATGCGCTCGACATAGGCAATGCCGGTTTCGGCGCGCAGCGTCTTCATGCAGTCGCGGCTGTACTCGGCCAGCCGCACCATGCGGCCCTTGTTCAGCTCGTAGCGTGCGCTTGTGCAATTGCGCAGCATCGCCAGAATCCAGCCGATCATCGGCCAGTCGAGGTGCGGCCGCAGCACCAGCGGCCTGTGGTTCATCAGGATCCACTTCACCGCCTTGAACGGCACGCCCGGCCCGGCCCACGGCGCCGAATAGCCGGGCGAAACCTCGCCGGCGTTGGCGTAGCTGGTCTCCAGCGCCGGGCCCTTCTGGCGCTCGATCAGCGTGACCTCATGGCCGTCGGCCGCCAGCTCATAGGCTGCTGTGCTGCCGATCACCCCGCCACCCATTACCAACACCTTCATGACCTGCTGCCTCCTGCTCCCAGTTTAAGCATGCCGCTGCGACAATCGCTCGATGATCACACCCGACGTTGCCCCCCGCCGCGAGTTCAACGACCCCGATGCCGCACTGGCCCATGTGGCCGCGATCTATGAAGCCGGCGTCGCGCACCTGCGCCACCACCTGCAGGCGTTCATCGATGGCCACGTGCCCGGTGACCGCGTGCGCGCCACCTACCCTTATGTGCGGCTGCGCGTCGACACCGTCATGCGCGCCGATTCGCGTCTGGCCTACGGCTTTGTGGCCGGGCCCGGCCGCTACGAAACGACGCTGACGCGGCCGGAACTCTTCGGCTCCTACTACCGCGAACAGTTCCGCCTCCTGCTGCGCAACCACGCCGTGGCACTTGAAATCGGCGCCAGCGACGAACCGATCCCCGTGCACTTCTCGCTGGCCGAGGACGACCACCTCGACGGCACGCTGACGCCGCAGCGCCGCCAGCTGATGCGCGACCTGTTCGACCTGCCCGACCTGGCAGCGATGGACGACGGCATCGCCAACGGAAGCCACGAAGCGGGCCCCCGTGAAGCCCAACCGCTCGCGCTCTTCACCGCCCCGCGTGTCGACTACTCGCTGCACCGCATGCGCCACTACACCGGCACGCGGCCCGAGCACTTCCAGAACTTCGTGCTCTTCACCAACTACCAGTTCTACATCGACGAGTTCATCAAGCTCGGCCGCGAGACGATGAGCACGGCGGGCTGCGAGTACAGCGCCTTCATCGAGCCCGGCAACGTGACCACGCACAAGGGCGGCGCCACCGAGGGCACCGCGCCGCCGCGCCTGCCGCAGATGCCGGCCTACCACCTGGTGCGGCCCGACAGCTCGGGCATCACGATGGTCAACATCGGCGTCGGCCCGGCGAACGCGAAGAACATGACGGACCACATCGCCGTGCTGCGGCCACACGCGTGGATCATGCTCGGCCACTGCGCCGGCCTGCGCAACACGCAGCAGCTGGGCGACTACGTGCTCGCCCACGGCTATGTACGCGAAGACCATGTGCTCGACGAAGAGCTGCCGCTGTGGGTGCCGATTCCTGCACTCGCCGAAATCCAGGTCGCGCTCGAGCGCGCAGTAGCCGACGTGACTCAGCTCTCGGGGTACGAACTCAAACGCGTGCTGCGCACCGGCACCGTCGCCACCACCGACAACCGCAACTGGGAGTTGTTGCCACACCCAGGTCCCGAACGCCGCTTCAGCCAGAGCCGCGCCGTCGCGCTGGACATGGAGAGTGCAACGATCGCCGCCAACGGCTTCCGCTTCCGCGTGCCCTACGGCACCTTGCTGTGCGTCAGCGACAAACCACTGCACGGCGAGATCAAGCTGCCCGGCATGGCCAACGCGTTCTACCGCGAGCGCGTCGATCAGCACTTGCGCATCGGCATGCGCGCCATCGAGCTGCTGCGCGAGGACGGCATGGCCTCGCTGCACAGCCGCAAGCTGAGGAGTTTTGCCGAGGTGGCGTTTCAGTGACGATCGAACTCGACAAGGCAGCGCGCAAGGAGGCTGTCGCCTCGATCGAGCGCTACTTCAATGCCAACATGGACGAGCCGATCGGCAACATCGCCGCCGGCGCCTTGCTAGGCTTCTTCGTCGAAGAAATCGGCCCGTTGATCTACAACCAAGCGGTGGCCGAAGTGCAGGAGCGTTTGCAGGCCCGGGTTTCGGAACTCGACATCGAGATCCATCAAGCCCCATTTACGTACTGGCATAAATTCGATCAAAAGAAGAAGCGCTAGGCCCAGCTTTACATCGCTTGACCTCGCCGCTGCACCAGCGACAAACGGCCGCGCCACGATCGCGGCATGGAACACAAACTTCCGCTGACGTTGTGCATCGCTCTGGCGCTGGCCGGTTGCAGCACGCTGCGGGCGCCGATCACGTTGGCGCTCGGAGGCGCCCAGGCACCGACAGCGTGGGCCGGAGCGCCTGCAAGCGCCACGCGGCCTGACGCGAGCGATCTGGCCGCGTGGTGGCATCGCTTCGGCGACCCAGCCCTCGACACGCTGATCGCCGATGCGCTGGCCGCCAACACCGACATAGCCCAGGCGCAAGCCAGCCTGCGCCAAGCGCGTGCGCTCGCCGATGTGCAAGCGGCACAGTTGCTGCCGGCGCTCGGCGGCAGCACCTCGGCGCAACGCAGCAAGTCGGGCTCGCTGCCGGCGGCGAACAACTTCCGCGCC
Organism: Burkholderiales bacterium; assembly: GCA_031413095.1. Classification (GTDB taxonomy): domain Bacteria; phylum Pseudomonadota; class Gammaproteobacteria; order Burkholderiales; family Burkholderiaceae_C; genus CADEEN01. The sequence continues at coordinate 2,890 of JANOEG010000274.1, forward strand.
GGCCTCGACGCCAGCTGGGAGGTCGATCTCTTCGGCGGCCAGCGCAGCGCTGCCAATGCGGCCACCATCGAAGCCCAGGCCAGCGCGGCCAGCCTCGGCGACGTGCAGGTCTCGGTGGCCGCGGAAGTGGCGCTGGCCTACCTCTCGCTGCGCAGCAGCGAAGCACGCGAAGAGATAGCTCAGCGCAACCTCGCAAGCCAGCAGGAAACGCTGCAGATCACGCAGTGGCGCGTACAAGCCGGCCTCGCCACCTCGCTCGACGCCGAACAGGCGCGCGCGGCCGTCGAGCAGACGCGGGCGCAGGTGCCGCTGTTGCAGAAGGCGGCGTCGCAATCGCGCCACCAGCTGGCGCTGCTCACAGGGCGCAGTGCCGCCCAGCTGGTTCTGAGCAAGGGCGCGGCGTTGCCGAACGCCCCTGCCGATCTGGCGCTGGCCTTCCCTGCCGACACGCTGCGCCAGCGCGCCGATGTGCGCGCCTCGCAAGCGCGTGTCGAGGCTGCCGCGCAGCGCATCGTGCAAGCCGATGCAGCACGCTTGCCGAGCTTGTCGCTCAGCGGCTCGCTCGGCCTAAGTGCGTTGACGCTGTCGGGCCTGACCGGTGGTGGCGCGGCGGTGGCCTCGCTGCTGGCCGGTGTGTCGCTGCCGATCTTCGACGGCGGCGCCGGCAAGGCCCAGGTCAGCGCGCAGCAAGCCGCCTTCGACGCCGCGACGGCCGGCTTCCGCGCCTCCGTGTTGACGGCGCTGAAGGAGGTGGAAGACGCCTTGGTGGCCTTGCAGCGCGACCGCGAGCGTCTGGCCCCGTTGCAGCAAGCGGCCGACGCGGCCGACAACGCCGCGCTGCTGGCCACGCAGCGCTACAGGAGCGGGCTGATCGACTTCCAGACCGTGCTCGATACCCAACGCTCGCAGCTCGGCGCGCAGGACAGTGTGGCCAGTGCGAGCAGCGAGGTCGCTGCCGACCATGTGCGCCTGTACAAGGCGCTCGGCGGCGGCTGGCAACCCGAACCTTCACTGGCCTCGGCCACCCCCACAAGATGAACACCCGACTCGACGACAGCCAGACCGACGTCGCCACCCTGCTCGACGAACCCGTGGCGCGGCCGCTGTGGCGCCGGCCGCACGTGTGGATCGCCGGCGTGCTCGTGATCGCCGCCGCAGCCGCTCTGTGGACCTGGCGCTCGCGCAGCGAAGCCGCCGCCGCACAGCCGAGCTTTGTGACCGAGGCGGTAGCGCGCGGCCAGCTCAGTGTGGCCGTCAGCGCCAACGGCAGCTTGCAGCCCACCAACTCGGTCAACATCGGCAGCGAGCTGTCAGGCACCGTGGCGCGCGTGATGGTGGACGTGAACGACCGCGTCAAGAAGGGCCAGGTGCTGGTCGAACTCGACACCGCCAAGCTGCGTGACCAGGTGGCGCGTTCGCGTGCCTCGCTGGCGTCGGCGCAGGCCAAGGTGGCGCAGGTCGATGCCACGGTGAAGGAGACGCAGGGCAACCTGGCGCGGCTGGAAGAGGTGTCACGCCTGTCCGGCGGCAAGGTGCCGGCGCAAAGCGAGCTCGACACGGCGCGGGCCACGCTGCTGCGAGCGCATGCCGACGCGGCCAGCGCTCGCGCCATCGTCACCGATGCGCGCGCTGCCTTGTCAACCGACGAGACCAACCTGTCGAAGGCGTCCATCCGCACGCCGATCGACGGTGTGGTCCTCACGCGCACGGTCGATCCGGGCAATGCGGTCGCTGCTTCGCTGCAGGCCGTCACGCTGTTCTCGATTGCAGGCGATCTGTCGCAGTTGCGGCTGCAGGTCAACGTCGATGAAACCGATGTCGGCATGGTGAGCAACGGCCAGCGCGCCACGTTCACCGTCGGCGCCCAGCCGAACCGCCGCTACCCGGCCACTGTGACGCGCGTCGCCTTCGGCTCCACCACCACTGACAACGTGGTGACCTACACCACGCTGCTCGACGTCGACAACAAAGACCTGACGCTGCGCCCCGGCATGACGGCGGTGGCAACGATCCAGGCCAACGAACGCGGCGCGTCGCTGCTGGTGCCCAATAGCGCTTTGCGCTTCACGCCGGCGACCACCGGCGCGACGCCGAAGGCCGGCGGCAGCTTCGTCTCCCAACTGATCCCGCGGGCGCCGGGCATGGGCGCGCGCCGCACGGGCGGCAGCGCGGGCGCTTCGGAATCGAGCAGCAAGCGCCTCTGGGTGCTGCGCGACGGCGCGCCGGTAGCCGTGGCGGTCAGTGCCGGTGCCAGCGACGGCAAGCGCACCGAGGTCAGCGGCAACGGCCTGGCCGAGGGCGACACAGTGATCGTCGATCAGCGCAGCGGCGCCGCTCGCTCATGAGCACTGTCGCGCAAACGCTCGGCCGTCTCTGGCGCGGCGCGCATGAAGCAGCGCCGCCGCGCGCGCCGGTGTTGCCGCAGGACGCAACAGCCGAGGCCACGACCGACGCACCTTTGGTGCGCCTGCGCAACGTCACCAAGACCTACGGCCAAGGCAACGTCGCCTTCAAGGCGCTGCGCGGCGTCGACCTGGACATCGCGCGCGGCGACTTCGTGGCCATCATGGGCCCGAGCGGCTCGGGCAAATCGACGGCGATGAACCTGCTCGGCTGCCTCGACGTGCCGACCACCGGCGACTACCTGTTTCGCGGCGTGCCGGTGCAGCGCCTGTCGCGCGACCAGCGCGCGCGGCTGCGGCGGCGCTACCTTGGCTTCGTGTTCCAGGGCTTCAACCTGCTGGCACGCACTTCGGCGCAGGAGAACGTCGAGTTGCCGCTGCTCTACCGAGGCGAGACTGCGGCAGCTCGCCACGAGCAAGCCCGCAAGACGCTGGCCGCCGTCGGCCTCGACGGTTGGGAGCACCACACACCGGCCGAGCTCTCCGGCGGCCAGCAGCAACGCGTCGCCATTGCGCGTGCCATCGTCACCCAGCCCGAGGTGCTGCTCGCCGACGAGCCGACCGGCAACCTCGACAGCGAGCGCAGCGTCGAGATCATGGAACTGATTTCGGCATTGAACCGCGACCACGGTATCACCGTGATCATGGTCACCCACGAGCCCGACATGGCGGCGTTCGCCAGCCGCATCGTGCGCTTCGTCGATGGCCGCGTGGCCAACGACACGCGCAACCCCGCGACGCTAGGAGCCGAGTGATGTGGGCCAACACCCTCCTGCTGGCGCTGCGCGAGATCCGCCGCAACCTGCTGCGCTCGTTCCTGACGATGCTCGGCATCGTCATCGGCGTCAGCGCGGTGATCACGATGGTGACGCTCGGCAATGGCGCAACGAGCGCGATCCAGTCGCAGATCGCCAGCCTGGGCAGCAACCTGCTGATGGTGCGCCCTGGCCAGCGGCTCGGGCCCGGCGGTGGCGGCGGGCCCGCCTTCAGCGTCGCCGATGTGGAAGCGATCAGCGGCCAGATCGGCGGTGTGCGTGCGGTGGCACCCGAAGTGCGTGCTGCGTCCACCGTGGTCGCCAACGGCCGCAACTGGGCTACTAGCATCACCGGCACGTCCAACGATTGGTTCGCGATCGGCAACTGGACGATCGCGTCCGGCCGCGGCTTCGAGCCCGATGAAGAGAAGGTCGGCGCCGCATCGTGCGTGATCGGCACCACCGTGAAGCGCGAGCTGTTCGGCGCCAATGCATCGGCGGTCGGCGAGGCCTTGCGCGTCAAGCAGTTCTCTTGCAGCGTGATCGGCGTGCTGGTCTCCAAGGGCCAGGGCGCGATGGGCAACGATCAGGACGATATCGTCGTGCTGCCGACGGCGACGGTGCAGCGCCGCGTCGTCGGCCATACACGCATCAACACGATGTTGGTCTCGATGCGTGACGGCAGCGACGCCAACAGCGTCAAGGCCAGCCTGACACAACTTCTGCGCGAGCGGCGCAAGCTGGCCGACGGCGAAGACGACAACTTCAACGTCCTCGACACGCGCCAGATCGCCGACACGATGTCGGGCACAACGAAGGTGATGACGACGCTGCTCGGCGCCGTCGCTGCGGTCAGCCTCGTCGTCGGCGGCATCGGCATCATGAACATCATGCTGGTCAGCGTCACCGAGCGCACGCGCGAGATCGGCGTGCGGCTGGCGATCGGCGCGCTCGAGCGCGAGGTGCTGCTGCAGTTCCTGATCGAAGCGGTGGCGTTGGCCGCCATCGGCGGGCTGATCGGCATCGTGCTGGCCGGGGGTGCGTCGGTGTTGTTGGCGCAGGTGATGCAGGTGCCCTTCGTGTTCGATCCGTCGATCAACCTGCTGTCGTTCGTGTTCTCGGCTGCGATCGGTGTCGTCTTCGGCTATTTCCCGGCGCAGCGCGCAGCGCGGCTCGATCCGATCGAAGCGCTGCGTCACGAATAGGGTTCGATCGCGCGCCAGAGAGCCTCGCGCTGGCGTGCATCCGGCAGCGGGCCGCGCAGGGCGGCGAGGTTCTGTTCGACATGCTCGGGATTCGTCGTCGCCGGAATCGCGACGGTCACGGCAGGATTCGCCAACGCCCACTTCAGCACCAGCGTCGCCCAATGCGCGCACCCGAGCTCGGCGGCCAACGGCGGCAACGGCACGCGTGAAAGTCGGTTGAGCAAGTCGCCGCCATCGAACGGCCGGTTGATGATGACAGCCACGCCCTTGCTCGCTGCGCGTTCGAGCAGCGGCTCGGCGCTGCGATCGGCCGGGCTGTAGGTGATCTGCATGACGTCGATGCCGCGCTCGCTGTCGAGGATGCGTTGCACCAGCTCGTGATCGCGGCCGTGCGAGGTCGTGATGCCGATCAGCCGCGTCAGGCCCTGTGCCTTCCACTCGCGCAGCGTCGGCAGGTGCGAGCGCCACGACAGCAGGTTGTGGATCTGCATCAGGTCCACGCGCGGCAGCTTCCACAACGACAGCGAACGCCGCATCTGCGTCGGCCCGTAGGCGCCGAGCGGCGTCCAGACCTTGGTCGCGCTGAACAGGCGCTTGTCCGCACGCGGCAACACCTCGCCGAGTAGCGCTTCGGCCTGGCCGTACATCGGCGACGAGTCGATCAAGCGGCCACCGGCGGCGAAGAAGCGCTCGACGACCTCGCGCCGGCGCGACAACGCGACGGCGTTGCCGAGCGGCACATCGAAGGTGAGCCAGGTGCCGAGGCCGACGGCGGGAACGCGCTCGCCGGTCGAAGGGATCGAGCGCATGAGCAGCGGCTCGTTACTGCGAGCGGGCCGCGGCGCCACAGCCACGCCCGCCAACAGCAGATCGCGTCGATTCATTGCCATCACACGCTTGTAGCACCGCGTCGGTTATCGTGAAGCGATGCCGTTGCAAACCCCCACCGCCGTCAGCTTCTCCGAAGCCTTGCGTTTCTGGCTCAAGCTCGGCTTCATAAGCTTCGGCGGCCCGGCCGGGCAGATCGCGATCATGCATGCCGAGCTGGTGGAGCGGCGGCGCTGGATCAGCGAGCGGCGCTTCCTCCACGCGCTGAACTACTGCATGGTGCTGCCCGGCCCCGAGGCGCAGCAGCTCGCCACCTACATCGGCTGGCTGATGCACCGCACCTGGGGCGGCATCGTCGCCGGCGCGCTGTTCGTCCTGCCGTCACTGTTCATCCTGATCGCGCTGTCTTGGGTCTATGTGCGCTTCGGCGACCTGCCGGTGGTGGCGGGCCTTTTCTACGGCATCAAACCCGCGGTCACCGCGCTGGTGCTGCAGGCCGCGCATCGGATCGGCATGCGGGCGTTGAAGAACAAGTGGATGTGGGGCATCGCCGCCGCGGCGTTCGTTGCGATCTTCGCCTTCGACACGCCGTTCCCCGCAATCGTGGTCGCGGCCGCGCTGATCGGGCACTTCGGTGCGAAGGCCGCGCCGGAGGTGTTCGCGCTCGGCGGCGGGAACGGCGCTGCGAAAGCGGGCTACGGCCCGGCGCTGATCGACGACGACACGCCATCGCCGGCCCACGCACGCTTCACCCGCGCGACGCTGTGGCGCGTGCTTGCCATCGGCGCTGTACTGTGGGTTGCGGCGATGGGCGCTGTTGTCGCTACTCACGGCTGGCAGAGCACGCTGGCGCAGATGAGCTGGTTCTTCACCAAGGCCGCGCTCGTCACCTTCGGCGGCGCGTATGCCGTGCTGCCTTACGTCTATCAGGGCGCGGTGGAGACGCACCAATGGTTGACCGGTCCACAGATGATCGACGGCCTGGCGCTCGGCGAAACGACGCCAGGCCCGCTGATCATGGTGGTGGTGGCTTTCGTCGGCTTCGTTGGCGGCTGGGCCAAGGCCGTGCTCGGCCCGGAGTCGCTGTTCCTCGGCGCCGCGCTGGCGGCGTCGGTCGTCACCTTCTTCACCTTCCTGCCGTCGTTCGTGTTCATCCTCGCCGGCGGCCCGCTCGTCGAGGCCACCCACGGCAAGCTGGGCTTCACAGCACCGCTGTCAGCGATCACCGCTGCCGTCGTCGGCGTGATCGTCAACCTGGCGCTGTTCTTTGCCTATCACGTGCTTTGGCCGCAGGGTTTCGGCGGACGCTTCGATGTCGCCTCGGCGTTCATCGCACTGGCAGCGGCGGTGGCGCTGTTTCGCTTCAAGCGCGGTGTCATCGAGGTCATCGCCGGCAGTGCCGTACTCGGCCTGGCGTTTCGTCTGCTGCAATGAAAGGACCATGCTCTTGAGCGCCATCACCGTCGCCGAACTGGCCCTCTGGCAGTCGGCTGCCTTTCCCTTCACGCTGCTCGATGTGCGGCGCGCGCAAAAGCGCCGCACCGACGGCGACGAGATCGTCGGCGGCCGCTGGCTCGACCCGGGGCTGTGGCTGGACTGGAAGGACGAGTTCGCGGACTCAGCGCAACCCGTGGTGGTGTACTGCGCCCGCGGCCATGAAATCAGCCAGGGGCTGGCGGCGGCGCTGCGGGCGATGGGTGCCGACGCGCGCCACCTGGCCGGCGGCATCGAAGCCTGGCGCGGCACCGGGCACGCGGTCGTTCAGCTTAGCTAAGAAGCCCCAAGCGGGCACCGCCGGCCACGCCGGGCCGCTCTTCAGCGCTCGTAGGCGCCGATGGTAGCGCCAGTATCCACCGGCGCAGCGGCCACGCGCGACCAGTCCACGCCGTCGTGCATGCGCGCTGTCGGCGCTTGAAAGCTGCTGGCGGTCTCGAACGCCGACGCGGCACTGGCGGTGCGCGGTGCGCCGTTGGCCAGCAGCAGCAAGCCGCCGATCAAGACAGCGGTGGCGGTGGCGATGTGCTTGCCCTTCGACAGGGCCGGGGTGTTGCTTGCGACTTGCATGACGATTTCTCCTCCGGGTTGAGCGCAGAGGGCCTGCGCGGGGCGGTTCGAGCGGCCGCTGAATCTGTTGTGGGGCTTCGGCGCTGCGGTTGCACCGTGGGCTCGACTGCATTTCCCATGCGTTGCATTTGATTGCAAATTGCGCTCTGGCTGCTGTGCCGTGCGTCACGGCGGCGGCCCACTTGCCGCCGCCGGTCGACGATCACGTCAGCGTCGCGAGCATTGCTACACGGCTGACGCCGCTCCGGGTGGCCCGCCTTGTGTCAACGTGCAAATGCCCGTAAGGTCAAAAGCGCGCCCCACCCCCGCTGGCGTGCCCGGCGAGGGGCGTGCAGGCGCTGGAGGAGCCCGCATGCCCAGCCCATCTTCTGCCGGCGGTGACGCCGTCGACACCCCCGGCATCCGAACCTTGGCGCTCGTCGGCCCACAAGCTGCGGGCAAGACAAGCCTGGCCGAGGCGCTGCTGGTCAAGGCCGGCGCTATCGGCGCGGCGGGCAGCCTGGAGCGCGGCACCACCGTCAGCGACTGGGACCCGCTCGAACGCAAGATGGCGCATTCGCTGCAAGCCGCGCTGATGCACCTGCACCATGCCGGCACGCGCATCCACTTGATCGACACGCCGGGCGCGGCCGATTTCATCGGCCAGTCGCTGCCCGCGCTCGAAGCGGTGGAGACGGTGGCGGTGGTCATCAACGCGGCGACGTGGAAGGTCAGCGGCATCGATGAGATGGCGGTGCGAATGATGAACTACGCCGCCGAGCGCCACCTCGACCGACTGATCATCGTCAGCAAGATCGACGCGGCGGGCGCGGACTTGGCGGACCTGCTCGAAGACATCCAGGCCACCTTTGGCAAGGAGTGCCTGCCCCTGAACTTGCCCGAGGGCAACGGCAGCAAGGTCGTCGATTGCTTCTACAACCGCGAGGGTCACAGCGACTTCGGCAGCGTCGATGCAGCGCACCGGGCGCTGGTCGAGCAAGTGGTCGAAGTCGATGCGGCGTTCGTCGATCGCTACCTGAATGACGGCGACATCGATCCCGGCGAACTGCACGCACCGCTCGAACAGGCGCTGCGCGAAGGCCATCTGATCCCCGTGTGTTTCGTGTCGGCGCGCAGCGGTGCCGGTATCGGCGAGCTGCTCGACATCATCGTCAAGCTGCTGCCGAACCCGAGCGAAGGCAACCCGCCGGAGTTCCTGAATGGCGAAGGCACAGAGGCCAAGCCGATGCAGGCCACGCCGGATGCGAAGGCGCATGTGCTGGCGCATGTCTTCAAGGTCACCGTCGATCCCTTCGTCGGCCGCATGGGCATCTTTCGCGTGCACCAGGGCACGGTGACAAAGGACTCTCAGCTCTACATCGGCGACGGCCGCAAGCCGTTCAAGGTCGGCCACGTCTTCATGCTGCAGGGCAAGGAGCATGTCGAGGTGGCGCGCGCCGTGCCGGGCGACATTGTGGCCGTGGCCAAGGTCGATGAGATCCACTACGACGCGGTGCTCCACGACGCCGCCGAAGACGACCACATCCACCTGAAGCCGCTCAACCTGCCGGTCCCCGTGCATGGCCTCGCGATCGAGCCGAAGCGCCACGGCGACGAGCAGCGCATGTGGGAGATTCTCGGCAAGCTGGTCGATGAAGACCCGTGCCTGAAGGTCGAGCATGTGGCCGCGACCAACGAAACCATCGTCTACGGCCTCGGTGACTTGCACCTGCGAGTGCTGCTCGACCGACTGCGCGAGACCTACAAGTTCGAGGTCAGCACGCGGCCTCCGCGAATCGCCTACCGCGAGACGGTTACGGCGAACGCCGAAGGCCACCACCGCCACAAGAAACAGAGTGGCGGAGCCGGTCAGTTCGGTGAAGTGTTCCTGAAGATCGAGCCGCTGCCACGCGGTGGCGGCTTCGAATTCGTCGATCAGGTCAAAGGCGGCACGATCCCGACCCAGTACATCCCGGCGGTGGAAAAAGGCGTGCGCGATGCGCTGGCTTCGGGCGTGATCGCCGGCTACACGCTGGTGGATGTGCGCGTGATCGTCTACGACGGCAAGCACCACAGCGTGGACAGCAAGGACATCGCGTTTGCCGCCGCCGGCCGCAAGGCGTTCATGGACGCGGTGCGCGCCGCACGCCCGATCGTGTTGGAGCCGGTGGCGAGTGTCGAGATCACGGCGCCCGAGCACGCGATGGGCGACATCGCCGGCGACTTGTCGTCACGGCGCGGCCAGATCAATGGCACCGAGAACAGCGCCTCGGGCTCGGTGACGATCCGCGGCCAGGCGCCACTGGCCGAACTGGCTGGCTATCAATTGCGATTGAACGCGATGACGAGTGGCCAGGGCCGTTATGCGCTCGCGCTGTCGCACTACGACCCGGTGCCGCCGACCGTGCAGGTGCAACTCACGTCACAGCACAAAGTCAGAGATGAAGAGTGAACAACGGCCCTGAGAGGCCGTTGTTCAATGCTGAAAGCGCTTGATGTTGCCCGCGTATTCGAGCACGCGGTGCGGCTGGCCGACGATCCAGCGGCCGATCTCGTCGAGCAGGCGCGCGCGCAAACCCGCGGCCGGGTACTCGCCATCGACACGTTCGAGCTGATCGATGTTGATGAACGACAGGCGCACCTTGCCGACATCCGGCAGCGGTGTGACGCGCACGCTGGCGGCGACGACCGGCTTGAACTGGAATGCGGTGCCCTGAAGGCGGCCGGTGGCGGCGTGGCGCGTTGGCGCTTCGGACGGCTGGATGCCGGCCTGCATCAGCGCCGCGCGCAGACGGTCGATGTCGTGCGGATGCTCTTTCTCGATGCGCTGCAGCGTCTCGCCCGACGCCTGCCAGGCCAGCAGCACCGACTCGTACAGCGGCTCGCCGCCGGGCAACAGCTTCAACTGCGGCAACACGCGGAAGTTCGTGCAGACCAGACCCCCGAGCGGTTCGCGGCCCCCGACCACGTAGCGCGCAGCGCAGGGCGATCGGATCAGGTTCAACTGCTCGCAGAGCTCTTTCCAATAGTCGTGCGCCAAACGGCAGGCGCCATTGGCCAAGCGCCGGTTGCGCGCCACGGTC
>JANOEG010000275.1:0-1810 GCA_031413095.1 Burkholderiales bacterium
ATCACCGACTTCGAACAGCAGTGCGGTGGGCGGCTGTTCCGCCGCACGGGGCGCGGCGTTGAACTCACCGACCTCGGCACGCGCGCAGCAACACGCCTGCGCGCGCGTGGCTGCAGGAAACCGAGCGCTTGGAGGAAGACCTGCGCTCGGAGTCGAGCCAGATCGCGGGGGGCGTGCGGCTGGGCATCATTCCTTCGGCTGCGCACCCGCTGATGACGCGTCTGTTTGAGCGCTTGCAGGCAGAGCACCCGGGCGTGCGGCTCGACATCGCCGAAGCACAGGGCACCGAGCTCGACGCGATGCTCGACAGCGGCGCGGTCGACCTCGCGATCCTGTTCCGCTACCAGCGACCGAGCGCGCGCGAGGAAAAGGCGCTCTGCGTCGCCAGCACCTACCTCGTGTCGGCGCCGGGCGATCCGCTGACGCGCCAGGCGACGATCAACTTCTCGAAGTTAAAGGGCCTGCGCCTGGTGCTGCCGCGCCGGCCGAGCCATTGGCGCAACGCGCTCGACGAGGCCGCGCGCAGCCTGGGCTTCAAGCTCGAGCCTGTCGCCGAAGCCGACTCGCTGACGGTGCAGAAGGAGCTGGTGACAGCCAGCAAGAGCCTGTACTCGGTGCTCGGCCCGTACTCGATCGCCGATGATCTGCGGCGCGCGCGGTTGCAGGCAAGCAAGCTGGTGCGGCCCGATCTGAGCCGGCATGTGACGCTGGCGTTTCCGAAGCAGGGCAAGCTGTCACCCGCCGGCCGTGTGGTCGCGCAAGTGGTGCAGACGCTGGTCAAGTCGTGGGGGCAGCAGCTCACCGAGCCTTGACTGACTACCGCTCGCTCTGACCTTCGCGCACCAAGTCCACCAGCGCCCGCAAACCAAACGCATAAGAGCGCCAGCCCAGGCCCTGGATCGTCGCGCGCACGGCCGGCGAGATGATCGAATGCACGCGCCAGGCCTCGCGCGCCGCGATGTTCGACATGTGGATTTCGAGCACCGGAAACGGCATTGCCTTGATCGCGTCGTGCAGCGACACGCCGTGCTGCGTCAACCCGGCCGGGTTGAGCAGCGCGCCGTGGGCCGTGTCGATGCGCTCGTGCAGCTTGTCGACCAGCGTGCCTTCGTGATTCGATTGCAGCGTCTCCAGCTGCACGCCGAGTTCGGCAGCAATAGCCGCCAGTTTGTCGTCGATCTCGGCCAGCGTGGTGTGGCCATAGATGTGCGGCTCGCGCCGTCCGAACAAGTTGAGGTTGGGTCCGTGCAGGACGAGGAGCTGGATCATGGTGGTGTGGCGATCACTGCGTTGGCTGCCTGCGCGTCAGAATTTCGAGACGCGTTCGAGCTCGCTCTTGAACAGGGTGACCACGGCCGGCTCGTAGGAGGCAGCGAACTTGTCGTGGACCGGCTTGACCTGGGCGCGCATGCGGGCCATCTCGGCGGGTGGGAAAGGCGTACTCGAGGTCAAGAACAAGACCGGGAAACTTCCCAAGGAACTGGCCAAGATTCTTTCGCTGATCGACGGCAAGTCGCCGATGTCCGACTTGCTCGACAGAACCCGCCTGAGCGAGCCCGAGATAGATAAGGCAATTGTCCAGTTAATCGACGGCGGATTTGTCAAGGAATTCGCCAACTCGTCTCGGGCTTCCGGAGGCATGCCCGCCGGAAGTGCCTATGTTGATGATCTCGACTTTACGAACTCGTTGACGAACGGTAAAAACGTTTATCAGAGCGCGCAGACCGAATGGCGCCAGCGTGAATCTGCCGACCGCACCAAGGCCGAAGAGGAAGAAAAGCGCAAACGCGAGGAAGCCGAGCGCCTGATA
>JANOEG010000276.1:0-2792 GCA_031413095.1 Burkholderiales bacterium
TGGGCAGCGCCGAGCGCGCGTTCTTCCTAGCCGAGCGGATTCAAAGCGAGCGAGCGTCGGTGTCGCGCGACGTGGCTGTCCCTGCACCGGCCGAGCGCGGGGTCAGTGGTGGCCAGCTAGCGCCGCAGGGGGCTTGAATGACTCACGACTGCTTTGATACAGCGATCGGCCGCAGGAGCTGGGTCGTAGGCGTGGCTGGCGCCGCGCTGCTGCCATGGTCGCCAGCCCACGCGCAACTGGTCGACGCGCTCGGCTCCAACGCCCTGCGCGGCGCTGGCTCCACGTTTGCGCAACCGCTGATGCGCGCCTGGGCCGACGAGTACCGCACCTTCCGCACGGGCGGGGTGGCGATACGCCGGGCCGGCGGCGGACTCGACGACGAGATCGGCGGCGTCGCGCTCGACTACGAATCCGTGGGCTCGCAAGCCGGCATCGCCCGCGTGAGGGCGCGCGCGGTGGACTTTGCAGCGTCCGAAATGCCCCTGCCCAAGGCCGATCTGGAGCGCGACGCGCTGCTGCAAGTGCCGCTGGTGACCGGCGCCGTGTCGGTGGCTGCCAACCTCGGTGGCCCGCGCGGACAGGCCTTGCGCCTGTCAGCGCCGCTGCTGGCCGACATCTTCATCGGCCGCGTCAAGAAATGGTCCGACCCGGCGATTGCGCAACAGAACCCCGGGCTCAATCTGCCGAACGCGCCCATTGCCGTGATCCACCGTGCCGATGGTTCGGGCACCACCTTCGTCTTCACGCAATTCCTGTCGCAAGCCAGCCCAGATTGGAAGAGCCAGGTCGGCAGCGATCTGCTCGTCAACTGGCCCGCAGGCGAAGGCCACAAAGGCAACACCGGTGTGGCCCGCGCGCTGACGCACACGCCAAACGCGATCGCCTACCTCAACCAAGCCGAGGTCACAGTCGGTCTGACGACCGCCAGCGTGCAGAACCCGGCCGGCCGATTCGTTGCACCGGCGCGGGCTTCGGTGCAGGCGGCGGCGGCCGCCGGCACGTGGGATGCGGCAGCGGGCTTCGACACGCTGCTCGTCAACATGCGCGGCGACGACGCCTACCCCATCGTGGCGGCCGTGTTCGGCTTGTTGAACGAGCGCAGCACCGGCTTTCGCCGCTCGCTGGCGCGGACCTTTTTCGAATGGTCGTTGACGAATGGGCGCGAGGCGGCCGAGCGGCTCGGTTACGTGCCGCTGCCGGCGAACGTAACGCAACAGGTGCTGAAGACGATGCGCTGAAGCCTGCTGGCGTCGATTTGCGGTAGAAATACCGCGCAGCGCTGCGTGCGCTTGCACACCTCTTTGAGAACGGTATAAACTATTTATACCGTTAACTCAGAGAGTTCAGTTGTGCCGACCAAAAACACCCCAACCCCGACCAAAGCCACGCCGCGCCGCGCGCCAGCCAAGAAGGCCGTCACCGCTGCGACCGCGCGCGAGAAGCCCGCAGCGCCGAGCAAGGCGGCTCCGGTCGCTGCCAAAAACGGCGACAAGAAGGCGCCCAAGCTGCGTGCGCACCTGGTTCGCGACAGCTTCACGATGCCCGAGTCGGATTTCGCGCTGATTGCAGCGCTGAAAGCACGCGCGCTCGCAGCCAAGCGCGAGGCCAAGAAAAGCGAGCTGCTGCGCGCCGGCCTGCAGGTGCTGATTGCGCTGGACAGCGCCTCGCTGCTGGTGGCGCTGGGCCGCTTGCAGCCATTGAAAGTCGGACGCCCGAAGAAGGGCCACTGAGCAAGCGCCGATGTTCTCCAGCACCGAAGCCTGGTGGGACACGCTGCGCGCAGTCAGCGCGTTGAACGTCGTCGCCTGGGTGGCCGCGGCGCTGTGGCTGTTGCGCCAGCGTGCTTCGCTGCCGGCTGACGATTGGTCGTCACGCCGGCTGCAGCTTCTGCTCTGCGCAGGCTATGTGTTCGGTTGCGCCTGGCGTTCGATGCTGCCGGTGTTCGATGTGCAGCGCATCGTGCTCGTCGATTCGTGGTGGTCGAGCGTCATCGTCGGCCGCTCTGTCGCGACGCTGGCAGAACTGTGCTTCGTCGCGCAATGGGCGCTGCTTCTGCGCGAAGCGGCGCGCACCACCGGCAGCGCCTTTGTGGGTGTTGTGGCGCGCGCGCTGCTGCCGCTGATCGCCATCGCCGAGACATGCTCATGGCATGCGGTGCTGACAACGTCGAACCTCGGCCACGCGATCGAAGAGTCGTTGTGGGGCCTGTGCGCCGCATTGATCGCGCTCTGCCTGTTGGCCATCTGGCCGCGGGTCGAAGCGTCACGGCGGCCACTGCTGGCGTTCTGGTGTGCTGCCGCGGCGGTCTACGTGGCCTACATGTTTGCCGTCGATGTGCCGATGTACTGGGCACGCTGGGTGGCTGACGAAGCGCAGGGCCGGGTCTATCTGAGCCTGCTGCAAGGCGCGGTCGATGCGTCGTCTCGCTGGACAGTGACCCATAGCTGGGAGGTCTGGAAAACCGAGGTCACCTGGATGACGCTGTACTTCAGCCTCGCCGTGTGGCTAAGCATCGCGCTGGTGCACCTGCCGCGCCTGCGCGCTGAACCGGTGCAGCCGACCGTGCTGAAAGCCAAGCTGGCACGCTGACCCTCTGGCGCCGATGCGGGCGCTGAGCTGAAGGCGGCAGCTGGAGTAGTAGAGGTAGCGGGCTCAGCTCGGCGGCCGGTCACCGGCCGCGAGGCGGCGCTCGATCTCGTTGAGGACGGCGGGTAGCGTGGCGACGGTGTCGACACAGTAGTCGGCACGCGCGGCCGCCAAGCGCTGCGCCGCCTGCTCGCGGCGCGCCGACT
>JANOEG010000277.1:0-7686 GCA_031413095.1 Burkholderiales bacterium
CCACCTTGCAGCGCGGCTTCTACCGTCTGCTGCAAATCGCTCAGATCATCGGCCGCGAGGATCTGTCCGATCCGTTGGCGCTGATGGTGATCACGCGACGCGCGCAACGTGTCGCCGGCGAGTCCGATCTGGACCCGGCCAAGGCGACGCTGCTCGGGCCTTGCAAGGTCATCCCGCGCGAGTTCCCGAACATGCGCTGTGTGCTGGTCGATGTCGACGCACCGGCCGCGTCGTCGTTGGAGCGGCGCCTGCTCGATGGCCTGGCGGCCGATCTCGACGCCGCCCTGGCTGCCCCGCCGACGCACGACGTGATCGCCTGGCGCGCGGGTGAGCGTTGGGTGCAGGAGCAAATCGAGCTGCCGCTGCCGGCAGTCGCGGCCGGCCAGTCACGCTTGCGCGCACGCGGTGTCTATCTCATCACCGGTGGCTTGGGCGGTGTTGGCTTGGCCATCGCCGAGTACTTGGCCAAGACGGTGCAAGCGCGCCTCGTCCTCGTCGGACGCCAGGGCTTGCCTGCGCGCAGCGAGTGGCCGCAGCACCTGGCCAATGGCAGTGCGTCGCCGTCGCTGGTGCAGCGCATCCGCCAGGTCATGGCGATCGAAACGCTTGGCGCTGAGGTGCTGGTGATCGCTGCCGACGTCACCAACACAGCGCAAATGAAGGCCGCAGTGCGTAGCGCGCGCACGCGCTACGGCGCGCTGCACGGCGTGCTGCACACCGCTGGCGTGCTGGCCGATGGCGTGATCCAGTTAAAAGATGCATTGGTCGCGGCCTCGGTGCTGGCCCCCAAGGTGCAAGGCACGCTGGCCCTCGAAGCGGCGTTGGCCGACGACAGGCACGCCCCGGCGCTCGACTTCCTGATGCTGTTCTCGTCGATCAGTGCCTTTGCCGGGCTTGCCGGCCAGATCGACTACGCCGCGGCCAACGCTTTCCTCGACGCGACGGCGCAGGCGCGCTATGCGCGCGGCGAAGGCCAGACGATCGCCGTCGATTGGAGCCAGTGGCAAGAAGTCGGCATGGCGGCCGAACTTGCGAATCAGCTCGGGCTGGCGCCCGACGCACTGTCCGGAGAAGACGGCGTCGAGATCGGCCATCCGCTGGCGCAACAGCTGCTGGTCGACACGCGCGACGAGCGCGTCGTCGCCACGCGTCTGTCGCGGGCCACGCACTGGCTGCTCGAAGAGCACCAGATCAAGGGCGGCGAAGCGTTGATTCCCGGTACGGGTTACCTGGAGATCGTGCGCAACGCCTTTGCTCTGCGGGGCGACCACCAGAACAGTGCGATCGAGCTGCGCAACGTCACCTTCCTCGCGCCGTTTGTCGTGCGCGCCGGCGAAGAGCGCGATCTGCGCGTGCATTTGCGCGGCCTCGGCACGCCGGCGGCGTCGTTCTCGGTGGTCGGCCGCACCGCCGGTGAAGCCTATGTCAACGACGCCTGGACCGAGCATGTGCGCGGCCAGGTGGCGCATGTGGCCACCGCACCGCAAGCGACGCAGAGCGTGGCCGAGATCAGCGAACGCTGCCAGCGGAGCGTGCAAGAAGGGGCCAGCGCGCCCGAGCACCTGTTGTTTGGTGCGCGTTGGAACAACATCCGCCGCCTCCAGTTCGGTGACGGCGAAGCGCTGCTGACGCTCGAGTTGCCGGCGGCCTTTGCCCCCGATCTCGCCGAGTTCCCGCTGCATCCAGCGCTGATGGACATGGCCACCGGCGGCGCGCAGGCGCTCGTGCCGGGCTATGACGAGTCGCGCGACTTCTTCGTGCCGGCGCTTTATGGCAACGTCCGCATCCACAGCGCCTTGACACCGCAACTGACGAGCCACATCCGCTGGCGCGCCGACCTTCACGACGACGACAGCAGCACGCCCGACCTCGCGCACTATGACGTGACGATCCGCGACGCCAGTGGACGGATCGTCGTCGAGGTCGAAGACTTCACGATGCTGCGCGTGCGCGACAAGTCCTTGCTGACACATCCGGCGGCCGTGGCGGCGCCCACGCCCGCGCGCCCCCGCGCCACGGCCAACAACGTGCTGGCACTCGGCCTGCGTGACGGCATCTTGTCGGCCGAAGGCGCCGAGGTGATCGAGCGTGTGCTCGCCGCCAACGCCGGGCCGCAGATCATCGTCTCGCCGCAGGACCTGATCGCGCTGCTGGCCAAGCTGCGCCAGGCGACCGCGCCGGTGGTGGCGCAGGTCGAGTCCGCAGAAGCGATGGCCGGCTACAAGGCGCCGTCCACCGCCACCGAAAAACTGATCGCACAGATGTGGGCCGAGATGCTTGGCCATGCACGCGTTGGCGCCAGCGACAACTTTTTCGACCTCGGTGGCCATTCGCTGCTGGCGGTGCAGGTCATCAACAAGCTGAAGAAAAAGATTGGCAAGGCGCTGCCGCTGACCGCGTTGCTCGAGGCGCCCACGGTGGAAACGCTGGCGGCGCTGATCAACCCTGGCGAGAAGGGCAGCGGCGCGGAAGACGCCCCCACCAATGAAACCGTCGCAGCCGCCGCAGCCTCGCCGGTGATTCGCAGCGCCACGCTGGTGCCGGTGCGCCCGGCCTCGGGCAAGCCGCCCCTGTTCTTCGTGCACGACGGCATGGGCGAAACGCTGCTCTACCGAAACCTCGCGCTCAAGCTTGAGCCGGGGCATCCGGTGTATGGCATTCAACCCGAGATCAACGCGCGCGGCGAGTACGCGCAGACCACCATCCGCGACTGGGCAGCCACCCACATCCGCACACTGCGCCGCGTGCAACCTCAGGGTCCGTACCTGATCGCCGGGCTGTGCGCTGGTGGCGTGATTGCGATGGAGATGGCCCGCCAGTTGCAAGAAGCCGGCGAGCGCACGTCCTATGTCGGCATCCTCGATGCGGCGGACACGCAATTGCGGGAAATCGACCACGTCAGCCACGCCCGTCGTGATCGACTGATGCGCCTGTTCGCGCAAGGCGGGACCGGCGGCAAACCAACGCTCCTGTCAGTGCTGCGCGCGCTGCCTTTGCTGTTTGCCAAAGCCATACGCGCGGCACGCTATGAACTGAACACACGCTGGACGCGTTGGGCCGACACGCGCAAGGTGCGCCGCATGCGCACCCATGCCGGTCCCGATGCTGGCGCCGACACGCAAGCGCCGACGGTCATTCCCTATCTCCAGCTCTACGAGCATGCGCACCGCGAGCACGAGCCCGGTACGCAGCCGCTGAACGGGCTGGTGGCGCTGTACCGTGCTACCCAGGGCGATGGCACCCCTGCCGACCAGCCCTACATCGAGCGCTACGGAGAGCCGCAGCTCGGCTGGGGCTCGCGCGTGGCCGCGCCGCTGGAAGTGATCGATGTGCCCGGCGGCCACGCCAGCCTGCTGCAAGAGCCCAACGTGCAGAAACTGGCCGATGCCATCAACCAACATCTGGTACGCGCCCTTGACAGCCGCACCGAAGCCCATGCGCCCGCGCCCTTCGTCGAGCGCCGAGCGAGGCCGCGCACTGCGCTGCCGCAGCCGGCGCCGCAGGCCGCAGAGATCGACGCATAGAGCAAGGGATGAACAAGCCATGAACTCCGTACTCATCGTCATCGTTCACTACCGAACGCCCGCACTGACCATCGAATGCCTGCGGTCGCTCGAAGCCGAGGTGCGCGCCTACGGCCGTGCGTCGGTGGTGGTGGTCGACAATCAATCTCAGGATGGTTCAGCGGCGCGCCTGGCCGAAGCGATCCGCAGTCAGGGCTGGTCGCACTGGGTGCGCCTGATCGAGTCCCCGGTCAACGGCGGTTTCGCCTACGGCAACAACCATGTCATCGGCCCGGCACTGGCCGGCGACAACCCGCCGGACTACTTCTGGCTGCTCAACCCCGACACCACGATCTACCCCGGCACGATGACGTCGCTGGTGGAGTTCATGGCGGCGCACCCGAAGGCGGGGCTGGCCGGTAGCGCCATCGAGGAAAAGCCCGGCGTGCTCTGGCCGTACGCGTTTCGCTTCCCCTCGCTGCTGTCGGAACTCGACGACGGCTTGAAGCTGGGCATCGTCACCAAGCTGCTGTCGCGCTGGGCCATCCTGCATCCGATGGACCAGAACCGCGAGAGCCGCGTCGATTGGGTGGCCGGGGCCAGCCTGATGGTCAAGCGAGAGGTCTTCGAGCAAGTCGGCC
Organism: Burkholderiales bacterium; assembly: GCA_031413095.1. Lineage (GTDB taxonomy): Bacteria > Pseudomonadota > Gammaproteobacteria > Burkholderiales > Burkholderiaceae_C > CADEEN01. The sequence goes on from JANOEG010000277.1 coordinate 4,145, forward strand.
TGATGGACGAGAACTACTTCCTCTACTACGAGGAGACGGACTACTGCCTGCAAGCCAAACGGGCCGGCTGGGACTGCTGGTACGTGCCGAAGAGCCGGGTCTATCACGTCGTCGGCGCCAGCACCGGCCTGGTCGATCGTCCGCCCGAGCCGCGGCGCATTCCGCGCTATTGGTTCGAGTCGCGACGTCGATTCTTCATCAAGAACCGCTCGCGCCTGTACGCCATCGCGACCGACCTCGTCTGGATGCTGTCCTATGCGCTGTGGCGCGTGCGGCGCGTGCTGCAGCGCAAGGACGGCTTCGAGCCGCCGCATGTGTTCGGCGATTTCGTGCGCAACTCATCGCTGATGACGTCGGAAATCTCGGTCAACCCGGTCGTCTCGAAACTTCAGAGTTGACGTGAGCGGGTCCGACGATCGCATGCGCCTGGCTTACTTCATCAACCAGTACCCGAAGGTCAGCCACACCTTCATCCGGCGCGAGATCCGCGCGCTCGAGGCACTCGGCTTCGACATCCAGCGCTATGCGCTGCGCGGCCCCACCGGCGAAGTGCTGGTCGAGGCGGCAGACATCGAAGAGCGCAGCCGCACGCGCTACATCCTCGGCCGTGGTGTGCCGTACCTGCTGTACAGCATGGTCGTGCTGTCGCTGCAGCGTCCGCTGGGCCTGCTGCGTGCGTTGCGCATGATGGTCAGCATGGCCCGCCGCAGTCACCGGCCGTTTGTCATGCACCTGGCTTCGCTGGCCGAAGCAGCCGTGCTCACGCGCTGGACGCAGGCCCAGGGCGCACAGCACATCCACACCCACTTCGGCACCAACTCGGCCGAGGTCGCGCTGCTGGCGCGGCTGTGGGGCAGTGCGCCGTACAGCGTCACGATCCATGGCTCCGATGAGTGGGACCGCCCCCTGCAGTGGACGCTGCTCGACAAGGTGCAGCATGCCGCCTTCATCGTTGCCATCAGCTCGTTCACACGCGCGCAGCTGATGCGCTGGATCCGCCTGCAGGACCACGACAAATTGCATGTCGTGCATTGCGGCGTCGACGACTCGTTCCTGCAAACCCCCGCTTCGCCGGTGCCCGACAACCAGCGTCTGGTCTGCGTCGGCCGCCTGTGCAACGAAAAGGCGCAGCCGCTGCTGCTCGATGCGCTGGTGCTGCTGCGCGAGCGCGGCTTGCGCCCTCAACTGGTGCTGGCCGGCGACGGCGAACTGCGCCCGCGCCTCGAAGCCTTGATCGCGCAGTTCGGCCTGGCCGATCAGGTGACGCTGACTGGCTGGGTCGATGGCCAGCGCGTGCGCGATGAGATCCTGGCCTCGCGCGCCTTGGTCATGCCGTCCTGCATGGAGGGCCTGCCGGTGGCGCTGCTCGAAGCGATGACGCTGCAGCGGCCGGTCATCAGCTCCTACGTCGGCGGCATCCCCGAACTCGTGCGGCCCGGCCGCGAGGGATGGATGGTGCAGGCCGGCTCCGCCGAAGCGGTGGCCGATGCGATCGAGGCCTGCCTGCACGCGTCGATCGACACCTTGTCTCAGATGGGCATCAACGGCCGCGCGCGCATCATCGAGCGGCACCGCATCGCCGACTGCGCCGAGCAGCTCGGGCGCTTGTTCGAGGCGTCATCCGTCGCCGAGCGGCACAGCGCCAGCGTCGAGACGACAGCGCTCACCCCAGCAGGTTGAGCCGCAGGCGCGCGGCGTCGTCGAAGCGGCCGACACCCACACGCGGCAGCTCGTAGCGCGAACTTTCGCACCGCCACAGGCCTTTGACTGTCGTTACGGCGCTGACCACGCCCAGCCCCGGCAACGCCGCCGCCAACGCCGCGTTGTAGTTGCCGTTCGGGTAGGCGAAGTGCGTCACCGTGCGCCCTGTCCATTCAGCCAGCAACGTCATCGACTGCGCGATGCTGTCGCGTGCGATTTCGAGATCGACGCGGTCGAGCAACTGGTGGCCGTGGGAGTGGCTGCCGATCGTCACCCAGCGCGACTGCGCGAGTTCACGCACCTGCGCCACCGTCAGCGGCGCGAGTTGGCGAAAGTGAGGGCGCGGATGAGCGGCGGTCGCAGCGACGATGCGCTCCGCCAGTGCGTCCCGCGGCGTGGGCTCGAGCGCCTTCATCGCTTCGAGCAGCGCAGAGATGCGCAGCCAGTTCGACTCGCCGCGATCGACGTTGAGCGTGATCCGGCCGAGCCCGGTATCGCTCGCATCCAGCGTCAACGGCTCTGCGGTCTGCACCGCATTGACGACGGCATCGAACCAATACGGCACGCCGCTCTGCACGTGGCCGGTGGCGACATACAGCGTCACCGGCAGCGCCTCGGATTCGACGATCGGCAGCAGGTGCTCGTGCCAGCCGCTGTGGCCGTCGTCGAAGGTCAGCACGACGCGCGGACGTGACGGCTCACCAACGGTCAGAGCGTCGTCGAGGCTGACGATGTCGTAGTGGCGGCGCAGCTGTTCGACCTGTGCCAGAAAGTCGCTGCGGCGCAGGACTGTCCAGGCGTCGAAGTCTTCGTCGTCGGCGCCGATCGTGTGGAACGTCAGCAGCGTCACCGGATTTCCGCGCAGCGCGCGCGCACGCAGCGCGGCATACGGCGCATCGGCGGTCAGCGCACGTTTGGCCAAGGTCTTCAGCAGCTTCATGCGAGGACGATCGCCCAGGAGACAACGACATCGCCACTTCGAACCTCAGGCGAATGAACGAGCAAAGTCCACTCGCGCGCCAAGGCCCTCACCTGCACGCGTCCAGGCGCTGCCTGCACGCCGCATTCGAATGTCGACGGCGCCAGCGACAGGCCACAACCGGTGGCCTTCATGCAGGCCTCCTTGCGTGTCCAGCAGCGCAGGAAGGCCCGGTCGCGCGCCGTGCCGCTTTCCCGCGCCACGTCATCGCGCTCGCGCGGCGTGAAGTGAAGTTGCGCCAGTTCGTTCGCATCGGCAAAGGCCCGCAGCGGCTCCACATCGACACCGATTTCATGCGTTGCCGAAATGCCGATCAGTGCCACGCCGTCGCGCCGGCTCACGTTGAAGTGCGGTGGCGGCGACGCCACCGCCGGTTTGCCGTGGGTGCCGGCGACCCAGGCTTCGCGGCGGCCGAGCAGGCGCCGCAGCGCGGCGTGAGAGGCCAGGTAGCGCCGCCCATCGTCGGGTCGCACGAAACGGGCTGCACGTTGCCGCTCGGGCTCGTCCGTCACATCATCGACTGGCCCTTCGTCCAGGTCGATCCGCCACAAACGCAGATCGATGCCCTGCGCTGCCAGATCGCCGCCCGGATCGAACTCCTGCATGGTCACTTGTATTCGATCAACGCCGAGCGCTTGGCCATCAGCCGGCTGCGCCAGTAGCGCAGGTGGCCGGCGGCTTCCGGAAAGTAGCCGAGGGTCGTGAACACCGATTTCAGCGCGCGCTCGCGCGGTGAGCCGGACTTGCGCAGGTACAGGCGCAGCATCTGCAACGGGTACAGGCCGGCCAGCAGCAGGAACCACGGCGAGACGGCCAGCGACGACACGGCGATCAGCGCCGGCAGCGCCATGCCCCACAGCCG
>JANOEG010000278.1:0-2350 GCA_031413095.1 Burkholderiales bacterium
CTGATTTGTCCAGCGCTTGCAAATGAACGCACGGGGCGTTTGACCCTTGCGAGTTAGCCACAGGCCGCGGTGTTCGATGGCGATGCCAGCCTGCGGCGCCACCTTGGCCCAGACCTCGCGGCTGGCGCGGGCGCGGCGCCAGGTCGCACCGGCCGGCTGGCCGGTGACGGTGATGAATCCGAAGTTGCGAATGCTGGCGCCGACGCAGCGGTGGTCGCGCTCGATCACCGTGACGCGCAGCCCTCGCGTTGCGGCCGTGTAGGCATGCGCCAGACCGACGATGCCTGCCCCGACGACGATCAAATCCGCGTGTTGGTCCACGTGGCCCCGACAAAGTTGCGTCCGCGCGGACTCGCCAGCGCGGCGTGTACGCGCTGCTGCGCATCGGCGATGCCGAGTTCGAGAAAGGCGGCGCGGGAGGTGCTGACGCCCAATGCGTTCAGCCAGACTTGCAAGCGCGCCAGGCCTTGATCGGCGGGCACGCCGAACACCTCGCCCAGCGCCGTGTCGGTGGCGGGGCTGTGGCCCAGCGCCAGACGCCAGGCCGTGGGCAGCCAGAGTGCGCAAGCACGGCCATGCGCAATGCCTTGTTGTAGCGTGAGGTCGTAGGACAGCGCGTGGGCCAACGCCGTGCGTGTCTGCGAGAAGGCGATGCCGGCCTGCAGTGATGCCATCGACATTTGCGTGCGCAGATCGACATCGCCGGGGCTGTACAGCAACGCAGGCAGGCGCTTGATCACGCTCTGCGCGGCAGCAACCGCCAGGCGGCTGCTGACCGGATTGGCGTGACGGTTCCACAGCGCCTCAAGCGCGTGGGCCAAGGTGTCGAGTGCGCAATCGCGCGTGACAGCCAGTGGACACGTCAGCGTCAACGCCGGATCGACGAAAGCGCGTTGCGCGTAGCCCCAAGGCTCGTCGAGGCTGCGCTTGACGGCAGGCTCGGCGTCGGTGTCCCAGACCGTCGCCCAACGGGTGACCTCGCTGCCGGTGCCAGCGGTGGTGGGCAGCAACCACAGCGGCGCCAGTCGCATCTCCGGCCAGGCGGCCTGGCCACGCAGCGCGCCGACGATCGACTCGAAGTTGCCGTCGCGCGGGCGGCAGCGCAGCAGCTTGGCAAGGTCGAGCGTCGTGCCGCCGCCGATGCCGATAAGCACGGTGTCGTCGCCCATCAACGGCCACACGCGAGCCGCCATCTCGCGAGCGCGCGCGATGCTGGACAGACCATCACTCACAGCAATCCAGGAGCGAAGGCGCGAGCCCAGTAACGTCTGCCAGCGCTCGCGCAACCGCAGCGCCTCGGCCGGCTCGAAGGCCAGCACCACCGCTGCGCGTTCGCCCAACGCAGCGGGCAGCTCATCGCTGCAACCGACGCCGAAGCGCAGGTCCACCGGCATGCACCAGTCGAACATCCCGCTCATCAGATGAAGCGCTTGCGCAAGGTCGCCGACAGCAGGTCTATCAGCGTCACGCTGACAGCCAGGATGATGAGCACGGCGCAAGTCTGTGCGTACTGAAAACCGCGGATGACCTCGAACAGCACGACACCGATGCCGCCCGCACCCACCATGCCGACCACGCTGGCGCTGCGCACGTTGCTCTCGAAGCGGTAGAGGATGAAGCTCAGCCACAGCGGCATGACCTGCGGGATCACGCCGTAGACGATCTCGACCAGTTTGTGAGCGCCCGTGGCGCGGATACCCTCCACGGGCCGCGGGTCGATCGCCTCGACCGCTTCGGAGAACAGCTTGGCCAGCGTGCCCGTCGTATGCACCGCCAGCGCCAGCACGCCGGCAAACGGTCCCAAGCCCACGGCGACGATGAACAGCATCGCGAACACCATCTCGTTGATGGCGCGGCAGGCATCCATCACCCGCCGGACCGGCTGGTAGATCCAGCGCGGCGACACGTTGCTGCTGCACAGCAGCCCCATCGGCACGGCGGCGAGCACGGCCAGCACCGTGCCCCAGATGGCGATGTGCACCGTGACCACCATCTCCTTGGCATAGATGCGCCAATCGCGGAAGTCCGGCGGGAAGAACTCCTTGGCGTAAGTGCCGATGTTGCCGCTGTCCTTGATCAGGTCCAACGGTCGGACCTCGGCGCCACGCCAGGCCCACGCCAGCACCGCGAGCGCCAAAGCCCAGGCGAAGTAGGTCAGCCATCCCGGGCGTTCGTCGGCTGCTCGCTGGCGCAATCGCGCCAACGAGGAGACCGAAGGCGCCGCGGCAGTGGCCGATGCGGCGGTCACTTCGGCGACAAAGCGGTGAGCTTGCGGTCGATCTCAGCCAGCAGCTTGGTCTTCTCGTCGGCGGGCATCTTGTCGTCGGAGGCAGCCTTGGCGCGGTCGCGG
>JANOEG010000279.1:0-8890 GCA_031413095.1 Burkholderiales bacterium
GTCAGCGTGGTCTTGCCCGCGTCGGGGTGGGAAATGATGGCGAAGGTGCGGCGGCGGCGGACTTCGGTGGCGATATCGGACATGGGCCTGATTATCCCGATGCGGCATGATCGGCCGATGGAGATGCCCCTTCACGAAGGCCTCGCGCAGCGCTTGCGTCATGAGACGCGGGAGCTGCATGGCCAGGCCGAGGCGAGCGGGCTGATGGACGCGCTGATTGCTGGCACGATCGAGCGCAGCCTGTATGTGGCGCTGCTGCGCAATCTGCAAACGCTGTATGCGGCATTGGAAGCCGGGCTCGAACAGCATCGATCCGACCCGCGGCTGCGTTTTGCCACGGCCGCGCCGCTGCTGCGCTCGGCGCGCATCGCGCAGGACCTCAAAACCTTGACGCAAGACGAGCCCCCGAGCCGGCATGCGCTGGTGCCGGCGGCCATCGCCTACGAGCAACACCTCCGAGCGCTGGCCGCGCGCGAGCCGCTGCGGCTGATCGCCCACGCCTACGCGCGCTATCTCGGCGACCTCTACGGCGGCCAACAGCTCGCGCGCGGGCTGCAACAACGCTTCGGCTTGCAAGGCGATGCCGGCACCCGCTTCTACGAGTTCGGCTCGCCCGCCGAAGTGCGGGCGCTACGCCTGGCATTTCGCGCCGGCCTCGATGCTGTGCGACCGAGTCCCGCTGAGAGCGATGCGATCGTCGAGGAGGCGTGCGCCGCTTTTCAGCGCCACATCGAGCTGTTCGAGCAGCTCAGCCGTTGAAGCTGCGGATCTGCGCGTACAGCGCCGCGGCGCGGCGTGTCGACGCTTCCAACTCCTGCAGCAGCGGCGCCACCGGCGGGCCGCCTCGGGCGTCGGCGATGTCCATCGCGGCCAGACTGGCGTTGGTGAGGATGGCCGAGATCACCTCGTCGGCCTCACGCTGAGGCTGGTGCGCGGCCTGGCGCAGCGACGATTCGAGTTGCTGACGCGCGGCGTCGGTACGTCGCGTCTCGCGCAGGTCTTGCAGCGTCACGATCCAGCCTAGCGGGCGCCGGTCGCGCCCATGCACGATTTCGGCCCGCACCGCCACCGGCGTGGGCGCTGCGCCGTCGGCGCGCACGAGGTCGAGGTCGCGGCGCCAGCTTTGCGGCGCGGCGCGCAGCTGATCGAAGGCCTGTCGCAGCAGCACCGATTGCACGAAGAGGTCTGCCACCGGCCTGCCCGCCGCCGGCACGTCGCCCAGCAGCGACGCGGTGGTGGCATTGGCGAACAGCAGGCGCGCGCCGGTGTCGGCCACGAACACGGCTTCACGCGAGCCGGCCACGCTGGCGCGGATCTGCGCCAGCTGGTCTTCGGCGATCAAAAGGCGCACCGCCTGCACCTGCACGATGATGTCCACCAGCGCCGCGCCGATCGCGCGCGCCAGCGCCAGCTCCGTGCTCGACCAGGGCACCGCGGTGCCGCGCACCATCTCCGACCAGGCAGCGAACGAGCGCCGCGGCGAGAGTTCGAGCGGGTTGTTGTTGACCATCGGCTTGGTCGGGTCGCCGGCCCAGGTGATCGACTGCAGTTGTTCTTTGCGGAACCACATCAGCCAGTCGGCGCCGTCGGTGGACAGGCGCGCCGCCAGCACGCCGCTCGCGGTGGGCGTCAGGCTCGCCAGAGACGGCTGCGTTTGCCCGACCGTGGCGCAGGCGAACGGCTCGTCGCTCAGCGGCTGCGCGCGCACCCAGTCCGCCAGAGCGCGCAGTTCGGGCGTGGAGGGCACTTCGCCGGACGTCAGGAGTTCGCCATCATGGAAGAGCGCAGCACCGGTCGCTTCCAGCGGTTGCAGCAAGGTTCGCGGGTTGCGGAACAGCGCCAGGCGCCAGTCGCCTTCGGTCGAGGTGGCTTCGACCAGACGCAACTCAAGTCGCCGCACCATCAGCGCAACCTGGGCATGCGCGTAGTTCTCGATCGCAGCGATGCGCGTCGACGCCACCTCGGCCAGCAGGTCGGCGGCCGCGCGCAGGGCATAGCGCAGGTAACGCGGCGCGTAATGGTGGGCGGCTACCAGCCCCCAGAGGCGGCCGTCGCGCACCAGGGAGGCGGTCAGCGTGGCCGTGACGCCCATGTTGCGCAGGTATTGCAGGTGGATCGGCGACATGCTGCGCAAACCGCACAGCGACATATCCAGCGGCGCCTTCGTCTCGGGCAGCAGGGCCGGTTCGAGTGTCGACTGGACATCGTCGACGTTGACAAGCATGCGCACGCGGTTGCGCAGGTACAGCTCGCGCGCGCGCTGCGGGATGTCCGTGGCCGGGTAGTGGTGGCCGAGCAGCGACTCCAGCCGCGGGTCGCGTGCCTCGGCGATCACCTGACCGTGACCGTCGGGATCGAACTTGTAAACCATCACGCGGTCGTAGCCGGTCAGCTCGCGGAAGACCTGGACCACGGCGTCGGCGAGCAGGCCGACGGTGGGCGCGGCTCCGAAGCGCTGCACGGCCGACGACAGCGCTGCCGACAGTGGTGCCGAGCCCAGTTCGGTGGCGGCTGGGATGCCGGGCGCCGGGTGGTCGCTCGGTTCGAGCTCGAGCACCAGACCGCCGCCCGCGTGGCGGTGCAGTGCGCCTTCGAAGCCCCGGCGCGTGCGCGTGGCGTCGGTCACGCTGCACTGCAGTGCCACGGGCTCGGCCAGGTCAGCCGTGGCTCGCAAATGCGCCACGCGTTCAGCGATATCACCGCCGAAGGCGGCCAGCGTGCGGCCGAGCAGCCGCTCCGGTTCGCTGCCGAGCAGGGGCGCGGCGTTGTGGCTGGCCTGCACCACCGTCAGGTCCGTCTCGCGCAACACCAGCAGTGCACCGTGCGGCTGCACCGAACCGGCCAGATGAATCAGTTCGCGCTCGCAGTTGGTGAGGTCGGCGCGGCCGAAGTCGGGAACCTCAAGATTCACCGGCGCCGCCATGAACGCCTCAATCCGCCGCTGCGGGATCGCTGCCGGACAGGCCCAGTTGCTGCAAACGGCGCATCAGGTCGTCCTCAGACAGCCCAAGGTGCACGGCGGCCGCCGGCAGCAGGCCGCCGGTGCGGCGCAGGGCCAGCGCGATCAGGTGACGTTCGGTGGCCTGCCCGGCATCGGCCAGCAGATCGGCCATTGGCACGGCCCCGAGCTGGGCCACGATGCCATGCAGGGATTTCAGCAGCAGGTCGATCGGCAGCGGGCTGTCGTGGCCCCGCCGGGGCCGCGCCGTGATGGCCAGGCCAACGCATTCCTGTTCGCCCTCGGCCATCAGCGTGGCACAGACCAGCACAGCATCGCCGTCGGCACTGGCCAGCGCCATGGACTCGCGGGCGACAAGGCCTTCGTGCCGCGCGCGCGCGAGCAAGGACGACCACGCCGCGCCAGGGTCGTCCAGAAGATCGCCGAGCGCGCGGCCGACGATCGCCGATTCGTCGCCGCGCTGCACCAGCAGCACGAACGCGGCGTTGGCGCAAACCACCCGCGAAGCGGTGTCAACGACCACCAGCGCCGTGGCGTCGGCCGCAGCGGCCAGCGCCAGCAGCGCATCGTCGTTGGGTTCGTCGCGCCGCGCCCGCAGCAGCAGGCGCTGACCCTCAGCGGCCCGGAAGGGCGTGGCCGCGATGTCCACCGGCGGTGCGGCATTCGATAGGCGGGCGTGGATTTCGGTGGCACGCCCCGTGGCGCGCGCGCTGGTCAGCAATTCACCGACCGCCGGGCGCGAAGCCGCCGGCAACTGGTCGATCAGCGCGCTGCCGACCAGGCCGGCGCGTTGGGTGCCGAGCAGGGCGAGTGCGCGGTCGTTGGCCTCCAGCACCTGCAGCGTGGCCGCATCGAGCACCCACATCGCGTCGTGAGCCACCTGGTACAGAAGCCCCTGACGGGACTGCGCCTGACGGCGTTGCCAGTAGGCGCGCTCCAGCTCTTGCTGCACGTCGAGGAAGCGCTGCTGGATGGCAGCCACCGCGCGCAGATCGCGGCCCACCGCCACCACAGCGCCGCCGTCGCCAAGACGGATCGCCGACCAGGCGACGGGAATCGCGCCACCGTCGCCATCGGGGTGGTTGATCTCGCGCCGCCGGCCGATGCCGCTTTCGCCCACTTCCTCCAGCATCTGCTCGACCTTGCGTCGCGAATCGGCGCTGACGGTGTCGGCCCAGGGCCGGCCGACCCATGCCGCGCACGCCGCCGCCAGCGGCGCTGCACCCTCGGCCACCGAGACGATGACGCCGTCGCCGTCGATCACCAGCGCGATGTCGCTGGCCACGCGCGCGATCGTGCTCGCCAGCTCGGGCGCCAGCGGCGACAACAGGCTCAGATCGCGGGTGGGCAAACGTTTCATAGGACTACCTGTACGGTAGCACCATCGCCCTGCCTGCGCGAAGGCAATACCCGGTGGCAGACTGGTTGCCGAACGACATCGACGACCTCGAGAAACGAGCGGTCAGCCGATCGATGGCCAGATCACGGCACACACATGGCATGAGCTGCCTGCCAGCACAAACAGATGCCAGATGAAGTGGCCGAACCGCAGTGACGCGTCGAAGATGAAGAAACCCGCGCCGACCATGTAGGCCGCGCCACCGCCGAGCAGCCACAGCAGCGCCGTGCGGTCGATGTGCTGCAGGTCCGGCCACAGCAGCACGGCGGCGAGCCAGGCGAACAGGATGTACAGGCCGGTGGACAAGCGCTTGTTCGTCAGCCGGCGCATCATCTTCAGCCACGCGCCGGCGATGGCCAGCGCCCAGATCAGTGCACAGGTGGCCGCGCCCGCGTCGCCGCCGAGCACGCCGAGCGCAAATGGCGTCGCACTGCCGGCAATCAGCAAATAGATCGCCGCATGGTCGGCCGACCGCGCCCACAACTTGGCTTTGCCCGGCGACAGGCCGTGGTACAGCGCCGAGACGCCGTACTGCAGCGTCATCGTCAGGACGAAGACGCTCATCGCCGCGCCGCCGAGCGATCCACCCTGACGCGCGCCGATCTGCAGCAGCCAGGGCCACGCCGCCAAGACCAACAGCACGCCCAGGCCGGGGCTGGCGGCGTTGGCCCATTCCTCGTGGCGTGTCTGGAGTCGGCGTTGCATGGCCCCCAGTGAACGCCTCGCCCTGGCGCTGCGCATCCCCCTGAAGAGGGCATCCTCCCAAGATCGTGGGAGTGAATGTTGCGCGCTTGACGACTCTTCGCTATTCCTCCAGCAGCGAGCGCAGCATCCAGGCCGTCTTCTCGTGAATGTCCAGGCGCTGCGTCAGCAGATCGGCCGTCGGCTGGTCATCGGCCTTCTCGGCCAGGGGGAAGACGCTGCGCGCGGTGCGGGCCACGGCCTCGTGGCCTTCGACCAGGATGCGCACCATCTCCAGCGCCTTCGGCGGCGTGGTCGGCGCATCGCCGATCGAGCTCAGCTTGCCGAACTGCGCATACGAGCCCGGCGCGGCGTGGCCGAGCGAGCGGATGCGCTCGGCGACCGGATCGACCGCGTTCCACAGCTCGGTGTACTGGGCCATGAACATCGCGTGCAGCGTGTTGAACATCGGCCCGGTGACGTTCCAGTGAAAGTTGTGCGTCGTCAGGTACAGCGTGTAGGTGTCGGCGAGCAGGCGGCTCAGCCCACCGGCGATGGCGGCACGGTCCTTCTCGCCGATGCCGATGTTGATCGCAGCAAGTTTGGTGGCGGACGACGGCTTGGCGGGCTTGGCGCTCTTGGCCATGGGGGCTTCCTTTCGGCGGTTGCGGGATGGCGTCACTGTAGCCAACGCAAGTCGGCCTGGCGGCCTCGGGGGGCACGCAGGTCGGCCCGGCAGTCTCAGGACGGCAGGGTGGCCCAGGACGACTGTGCCATCGGCATGGACGCTGTCGGCTCGACGTCGGCGTGTGCCGGTCGAGGCTGCGCGGCCCAGGTGGCCAGGAAGGCGGCGACGGCGTCGGCGCGCATCGCGCGGGCCACCAGATGGCCCTGCAGCTCGTGGCAGCCGTAGCGCGACAGCACGCTGGCCTGTGCCGGCTCCTCGACGCCTTCAGCCACGGTGCGCATGCGCAGCGTCTGCGCCAGGCCGATGATCATCTTGACGATGGCGCGCGCGTCGCGCCGCGTCATCAGCTCGCGCACGAAGCTGCGGTCGATTTTCAGCGTGTCGAACGGAAAGCGGCGCAGGTAGGCGAGCGACGAGTAGCCGGTGCCGAAGTCGTCGAGCGCGATGCGCACACCGGCTTCGCGCAGCGAGCGCAGCACCTGCATCGTGCCCTGCGTCTCGTGCAGAAACACCGACTCCGTGATCTCCAACTCCAACCGCTGCGGCGCCAGGCCCGTGCGCTGCAGCGTCGCCTGCACGATGCGCAGCATGTCGTGCGAGATGGCCTGCACCGGCGACACATTGACCGACACCGTGAGTTCGGCCGGCCAGCGCATGGCTTCGCGGCAGGCTTGCTCGATCACCCATTCACCGATCGGCGCGATCAGCCCGGCCTCTTCGGCCACCAGCACGAACTCGGAGGGCAACACCTCGCCGAGTTCCGGGTGCTGCCAGCGCAGCAGCGCCTCGAAACCGGTGACGCGCCACAGTGTCAGGTCGAGCTGCGGCTGGAACGCCAGCGTCAGCTCGCCACGTTCGAGCGCGCCGCGTAGCGCCTGCTCGACGAGGATGCGCCGCCGCGTCAGCGTCGCCATCTGCGGTGAGAAGAATCGGAACTCGCCGCGCCCGGCCGATTTGGCGGCGTACAGCGCCAGGTCGGCGTGGTTGAGCAGCGGATCGATCTCGGTGCCGTCGCGCGGCGACATGGCCACGCCGATGCTGGCCTGTACCGCGATGCGCGCGCCCTGCACCTCGCACGGCGCTTGCAGGCCTTCGAGCAGGCGGCGCGTCAGTTGTTCGGCTTCGTTGGCGCCCGAGAGATCACGCAGGATGACGGCGAACTCGTCGCCGCCAAGGCGCGCCACCATGTCGCTGCGGCGCGTGGAGGCCAGCAGGCGCCGCGCCACTTCCTGCAGCAGTGCGTCGCCGATGGCGTGGCCGAGGGTGTCGTTGATGGTCTTGAAGTGGTCCAGGTCCAGGCACAACACGGCGCAGGTGTTCGGGCCACCGAAGGCCGGTTCCAGCAGCTCGGCGAGCTGGCTGCGGAACTGGTGGCGGTTGGCCAGGCCCGTCAGCGGGTCGAAGTGCGCCAGCCAGGTCAGCCGGCGCTGCGCGTGCTGGGCCTCGGTGGTGTCGGTGCCGACACCGCGCCAGCCGGTGCACTGGCCCTCGGCATCGAACAGCGGCTTGGCCGTCAGCGTCCACCAGCGGGTGCGACCGCCGCGCTGCAACGCCATCGACAGGTCGCGGAACGGCAGCCGCCCTTCCATGTGGCGGCGCAGGGTGTCGAGGTCGCTGCGCGCCTCTTCATCGTCGGGCGTCAGGCGGTCGAGCACGCCCATGACGGGCGCCGCAGTGAGTTCTTCCACCGGCATGCCGAACAGCGCCGCCAGCCGTGGCGAGACGTGGCACAGGCGCCCTTGGGCATCGACTTCCCAGAGCAGGTCGCTGGCGTTTTCCTCGAAGTCGCGCAGCAGCAGGCCGATGACCTCGTTCTGCCGCTCGGCTTCAGCCTCGGCCATCAGCCGCGCCCCGAACAGCCGCGCCGTGGCCCAGACGCTGGCGATGACGATGAAGGCGTAGATGACCAACAGCGCACCCAGCGTTGGCGCCAACGCCAGGTCGGCGCTGAACAGGGCGACGCCGCCGCCCAGGGCCATCACCAGCACGTAGGCGGTGCCAGCCGCGGGCACGGTGGCCAGCGCGAAGCCGCCGGCGCACATCATGCCGGTGGTGATGGCGGTGAGGAGCAACTGTTGCGAGCCGTCGGCGCCTGCCAACAGCAGGATCGGCATCAGCGCCCACAAGCCGGCCAGGGCCGCCGCGTGCACGGTCGCGCGGTGCAATGCGCCCAGCGAAGCGCTCGGCCGCGGCGCCGAGTGGCGCAGCCGCCACCACAGGCGCAGGCCGCGCAGCAACACCGCGCCGACAGCCAAGCCCCACAGCACGAGAAAGCCGCGGTGCTGCGCTTGCGGCCAGAACGCGCCGACGATGAGCAGCACATTGAGCGCATTGGCGGCCATCGTCAGCGGCGTCAGTCGCAGCACGGCGTGCAACTGGCGTGCACGGAAGGTTCCTGCGATGGGTTCGTCGGCCCGGTAGGGCTCGAACCATGTGGCCATGCGCTGCCCGATGCGACTGCTGCGCAGGCGTCTCAGCGCTGAAGAAACTGCCCCCATGCGTGCTGCCGGTGGCGCACGGCGCCACGCCTTGTCGAACGGCGCCCAGTATCGGCGTGGCCGCCGCGCATAAGTGGGGGGCGGGCCGCTGTGGCAACGCGCGGAACGTGACAGGGTTGCGGTTTTGGTGGGGTGTGGGGCAGGTTTCCAGACCGCCGACCCTGTGCCCGCCGACGCGGCGGGCAGATCCAGCGGACTGACTCCTCGTGTATAAACGCGTTTAGACACGCAAGGAGTTGCCATGACCGAAGCCATCCTCGACATCAAACCCTGGGGCAACAACCTGGGCGTGCGCCTGCCGGCATCGGTGGCCCGTGCGGCGCGGCTGAAGGCCGACCAGCGCGTGCGCATCACCGTGGAGGACGGCCGCGTCATCATCACGCCGCACGGCGACAAGCCGCCGACCTTGACCGATCGCCTGGCCCTGTTCGATCCCGTGGTGCATGGCGGAGAAGCGATGGCCGTCGCGCCGCTGGGGCGCGAGGCATGGTGAGCGGCGCACGCAGCGCCGCCGCCGCAAAGCGCGCTGGCGGCGGCGCGCGTGCGTCCGCCAAGCCAGCCGCTTCCAAGGCATGGGTTCCCGAGCGGCAGGATGTGATCTGGATCGACTGCAACCCCCAGGCGGGCGGCGAAATGCGCGACATGCACCCGATGCTGGTGCTGTC
>JANOEG010000280.1:0-6445 GCA_031413095.1 Burkholderiales bacterium
GAAATCCAGTACGGCGGATCGCTCACGGTGCGCGAGAGCCAGATGGCCGTGTTCGTCAACGAAGGCAAGGTCGCCGACGTCTTCGGCCCCGGCATGTACAAGCTGACGACGCAGACGTTGCCGGTGCTGACCTACCTGAAGAACTGGGACAAGCTGTTCCAGAGCCCGTTCAAGAGCGACGTCTACTTCTTCAGCACGCGCCAGCAGATCGACCGCCGCTGGGGCACGACGCAGCCTGTGACGATCCGCGACAAGGACTTCGGTGCCGTGCGCCTGCGCGCCTTCGGCAACTACGCCTATCGCATCGCCGACCCGAAGCTGTTCCACACCGAGATCTCGGGTACGCGCGACCGCTACACCGTCGAGGACCTCGACGGCCAGCTGCGCGGGCTGATGCTGCAGCACATCAGCGACGCGGTGGCCGCCAGTGGCGTGCCCTTCCTGGACTTGGCCGCGAACCAGGTCGAGTTCGCGCAGCAGTTGCGTGAGGTCACGGGGCCAGCGTTCGCCAAGATCGGCCTCGCGCTCGAAACCGTGACGGTACAGAACGTCAGCCTGCCCGAAGAACTGCAGAAAGTCCTCGACCAGAAGATCGGCATGGGCATGGTCGGCAACGACATGGGCAAGTTCATGCAGTACCAGACCGGCCAGGCCATCCCCGAGTTCGCCAAGGGCGCAGCGGCCGGCGGCGGTGGCGTGGTCGGCGATGCGATGGGCCTGGGGGCCGGGGTGGCACTCGGCCAGGTGATGGCGCAGCAACTCAACCAGGGGTTGCAAGGGGGCGGTGCCACGGCGGCCGCCGCCGCAGCCGCTTCGGCAGGCGTCAAGCCCGACGAGGTGATGGCCACGATCGAAAAGCTCGCCGAGCTGAAGAGCAAGGGCATCCTCACCGACGACGAGTTCAACAGCAAGAAGGCCGAGCTGCTGAAGAAACTGGTCTAGCTTGGCCACGTCGTCGCCGCAGCGCGCGTATCGCGCGGCCTGCCCGAGTTGCGGCGCGCCGGTCGAGTTCCGCTCGGCCGCGTCGGCCAGCGCGGTCTGCAGCTTCTGCCGCAGCACGCTGGTGCGCGACGGCGAAGCGCTGCAACACATCGGTGTGTCGTCGGAACTTTTCGACGACCATTCCCCACTGCAGCTCGGCGCAGCGGGCATCTTCCAAGGTCTCGCCTTCACCCTCGTCGGCCGCTTGCAGTACACCTATGCCGACGGCACGTGGAACGAGTGGCATGCGCTGTTCGACAACGGGCGCAGTGGGTGGCTCTCCGAAGACAACGGCGCCTACGTTTTCGGCTTCGACGCCGAGCTCGCCGAATCACCGCCCAGCGCCGAAGAGTTGCGCGTCGGCGAGCGGCGTGTCCTGGCCGGTCGCGGCTGGGACGTATCCGCCGTCACGACCGCGCGCCTGATCGGAGCGCTTGGCGAGCTGCCGTTCGCACCACGCTTGCATGGCGCCTTCGTCGTCGCCGACCTACGCAACCCGCAAGGCGAAGTCGGCACACTCGACTACAGCACGCCGGGCAAGGCGCACTGGTCGATCGGCCGCGGCGTGTTGCTCACCGACCTGGCCTTGAGTGGCTTGCGCGAACCAACAGAGAAAACGCTCGGCGCACGCAACATCGAGTGCCCAAGCTGCGGCACCTCGCTCGAGATCAAGCTCGCCAGCACGCAGTCGATCGCCTGCCACCAGTGCAAGGCGGTGGTCGATCTGTCGGACAAAGTCGGCGGCGCCCTCGCCCACTACAAACAAAACAACTCGGGCCACGACGGCGCCGCGCCGACGCTGCCGCTCGGCTCGACCGCCGTGCTGACGCTGGGCCGCGAAGGCCTACTGCCATGGACCGTGGTCGGCATGGTCGAGCGCTGCGACATTCCGCAGGACAGCGACGACGAAACGACCTACTGGCGCGAGACCCTGGTCTTCAATCAGAAGGCCGGCTTTGCCTTCATCGTCGATGCCGAAGACGGCTGGAGCTGGGTGCGACCGCTGACCGGCGCACCACAAGTCCGCGGCGGACAAGCCCAATGGGAAGGCACCAGCTACACCAGCCGCTACACCTACACCGCCAAGGTGACATGGGTCCAGGGCGAGTTCTACTGGCGCGTCCAGCGCGACGAGCGCGCGCTCGTCACCGACTACCACGGCAGCGGCGCGGCCTCGCGCAAGCGCATGTCGCGCGAGCAGACTGGCGATGAAGTCACGTGGTCGGCGGGCGAAGCGCTCGACGCGGCGGTGCTGGCCAAAGCCTTTGGCGTGCCGATCGCATCGCAGCCTGGTTTCCCTGCGGACAGCTCGCTGTTGTCCAACGCCTTGGGCAAGACCAGCGTCAAGGGCACGCCGACACTCGTCTGGATCGTCGTCGCGCTGTTCATCCTGATCATCCTCGTCGACGCGTGCAGCGACGATTGCGACGAAGTTCGCAACACCTTCGGCGCGTCGAGCGCCGAATACCAGCAATGCAAACGCAGCGGCGGCAGCGGCGTGCGCAGCGGTGGTTCGTATGGCGGTTGGTCCAGCGGCGGTGGCCACAAGTAGCGCCGCACCAAATTTATTTCAACAAGGAGCGTCAACATGATGGGACTCGAATGGCTCAAGCCCGCAGCGGTCTTCGGCTCGATCCTCTACGCGCTGATCGGCGTGCTGGTCTTCTGGATCAGCTTCATCATCATCGACAAGCTCACACCGTATGACCTGTGGGGCGAGATCGTCGAGAAGAAGAACGTCGCGTTGGCGATCGTCATCGCCGCCAAGGCGATTGCGATCGGGTTGATCGTGGCCGCCGCCATCATCGGTTAGCGCGATGAGCGCCGTGCTGCCGGACACCGCACCGGCTGACAGTCGCATTGCGCCCGGAGAAGTGGCGCTGCTCGCAGCCGTTTTCGTCATTGCGGCTTGCGGCCTGGTCTACGAGCTCGCGGCCGGTGCGCTGGCGAGCTACCTGCTCGGCGACTCGGTGCTGCAGTTCTCCACCGTCATCGGCGTCTACCTGTTTGCGATGGGCATTGGTTCGTGGCTGTCGCGGCTGATCGAACGCCAGCTTGTCGCGCAGTTCCTGAAGATCGAGCTGCTGCTGGCCGTCGTCGGCGGCCTGCTGCCCGCCGCGCTGTTCGTTGCCCATGGCAGCCTGCCGGCGTCGGGCACCGGCGCCTTCCGCGTTCTGCTGTACACGCTGGTGCTGATCGTCGGCATGCTGGTCGGATTGGAGATTCCGCTCGTCATGCGCATCCTGAAGCGCCACTTCAGCGAGCGCTATGCGTTGAAGGAACTCGTCTCGCAGGTGCTGACCTTCGACTACCTCGGCGCGCTGGTGGTCGCGGTCGCCTTCCCGTTGCTGCTGGTGCCGCACCTGGGCCTGCTGCGCACGGGCATGTTCTTCGGCCTGCTCAACGCGCTCGTGGCGGCATGGACGCTGTTGATCTTCCGTGCCGAGCTGCGGCGCTGGCACTGGCAGGCGGTGGCAACGTTCGCGGTGATCGTGTTGCTCGCAGCGTCGATGTTCGGCGCCGATCGCCTGACCACCTGGGCCGAAGACCGCTTCTATGGCGACAACGTGATCGTGCGCGAGTCGAGCGACTACCAGCGCGTCGTCGTCACCGCGGGCCCGTCGGGAGTGCGACTGTTCCTGAACGGTAACCTGCAGTTCCACTCGCGCGACGAGTACCGCTATCACGAGGCGCTGGTGCATCCCGCCATGCTCGCGCACGGTGCACCGAAGCGCGTGCTCGTGCTCGGCGGCGGCGACGGCATGGCGGTGCGCGAGGTCTTGAAGCACCCGGGCGTCGAGCAGGTAACGCTGGTCGAACTCGACCCGCACATGACGCGGCTGTTCAAGGACAAGCCGATGCTCGCTGCGCTCAACGGCAACGCGCTGTCGTCGCCCAAGCTCACGACGATCAACGCCGACGCGTTCACCTGGCTGGATACGAACCGCGAGGTCTTCGATGTCATCGTCATCGACTTCCCAGACCCCACCAACTTTTCGCTCGGCAAGCTCTACAGCACGACCTTCTACCGGCTGGTCGACCAGCACCTGTCCGCCGGGGGCTTCGCGGCCGTGCAGACGACATCACCGCTGATCGCGCGGCGCAGCTTCTGGACCGTGGTCACGACGATCGAGGACGTGGGCCTGACTGCCACGCCGTACCACGCGCATGTGCCGAGTTTCGGCGAATGGGGTTTCGTGATGGCGGGCCGGCGGCCGGTGCGCACGGACGTATCGCCGCCGCCCTATGGCCTGCGCTTCCTGACGCGTGAAGGGCTGCCGTCGATGTTCCAGTTTCCGCCGGACATGTCGCGCGTCCCTGCCGAGCCGAACCGCCTTTCGGACCAACGTCTGGTGCATGTGTTCGAAGAAGAATGGGGCCGCGTGCACCAGTGACAACACGGCGCGAGTTCATTGCGGCATCGGCCTCGGTGTTGGCTGCTTGCGGCAAGACCGACGCGCCCTCGTGGACAGGCGGCTGGGTCGGCGACGCAGCCGCACTCGGCCATCGCCTGCGCGATCCAGCGCCGTTGCCCAAACCCTCGCTGCAACGCAAAACGGACGTGATGATCCTCGGCGCGGGCATCGGCGGCCTGGCCGCCGCGCGTGCCGCGATGCGCGCCGACATCGACGACATCGCGCTCTTCGACTTGCACGACGCCCCCGGCGGCAACAGCCGCAGCCACACGATGGCCGGTGTGCCCTGCCCGCTCGGTGCGCACTACCTGCCCGTGCCCGGCGCAGCAGCGCATGAAGTGAGCGAGTGGCTGCACGAGATCGGCGTGGCGCGTCACGAACTCGGCCGCACGGTCTACGACGAACGGCAGTTGTGCCACAGCCCGCAGGAACGACTTTTCTTTGACGGCGCCTGGCACGACGGTCTGCTGCCGCCGGCCGACGCCGGCTCGACCACGCTCGCGCAGTACCGGCGTTTCGCCGCACGCATCGCGACCGCACAAGAACTCGGTTTCGCCATGCCCACGCAGCGCGCGCCATGGACGGCCGCGCACGCGGCACTCGACGCCATCAGCTTGTCTGAATGGCTGGCCCGCGAAGGCCTCGACGACGCGCGCCTGCGCTGGTACCTCGACTACTGCTGCCGCGACGACTACGGCGCCGACGCCGGCACCGTCTCGGCCTGGGCGGGGCTGCACTACTTTGCGAGCCGACACGGCTTTCATGCGCCGGGCGATGCAGAGGGCGAAAGCGAGGGCGTGTTGACATGGCCCGACGGCAACGCCCACCTCGTCCGAAGCCTCGCAGCCCCACTCGGCGAGCGCTGGCATGCGGGCTGCGTCGCCATGCGCGTTGCGGTCGAACGCCACGGCGTTGCCGTCGATCTGTGGAACGAGCGCGAGCAGCGCACCGAGCGTTGGACGGCGCCACAGGTGGTCGTGGCGTTGCCGCTCTTCGTGGCCGCGCGCATCGTGGCCGAGCCGCCCGACGCATTGACGCAGGCCGCTTCGATGCTGCGCTATGCACCTTGGCTCGTCGCCAACCTGCATCTGGACAAAGCCTTGCTCGACCGTCCCGGCGCGGCGCCGTCGTGGGACAACGTCAGCTATGGCAGTTCGGGCCTGGGCTATGTGAATGCGCAACACCAGAGCTTGTCGCCGCTGCCCGTCGCGACGGTGCTGACGGCCTACCGGCCCTTGCCGACGGCGCAACGCGCGCCGCTGCTCGATCAGCCCTGGCGGCATTGGGCTCATGCCGTCGTCGGCGACCTGGCAACGACACACCCCGACCTGCCGGCGAAGCTCAAACGCATCGATCTCACTCGCCATGGCCACGCGATGAGCATCCCACTGCCCGGCGTGCGCGGCCACGCCGCGTTGCAGGCGCTGCGCGAAGGCCGCACGCCACGGCTGCATTGGGCGCATGCCGATCTGGCGGGCTACTCGGTGTTCGAAGAGGCCTTCACTGCCGGCGATGCGGCGGGCCGTGCCGCATCGAAGGCGCTACGCGGGGCGTGACCGCTCGAGTCGCTGCCGCGACAACCGCGCCGGCGCAAAGGCGGCAACAAGCGTGTCCATCAACCGCTGCGCACGCGCCGAGTTGTCGTCGCTGAAATTGCACACGTAGGCATCGATCGTCACGCCGCCGATTTCCGGCCAGGTGTGCACGGCCAGATGCGACTCGGCGAGCAACACGACGCCGGTGATACCGCTCTGCCGGTCGGCATGCGGATCGAAGCGGTGGAACAGCTCCCTCACCGCGAGCAAGCCAGCGTCAGTCACCGCAGCCAGGCACAGCGCGCGCAACGCATCGATGTCGGTCAGCAACGCCGATGCGCCAGCGCAGTCACGCAGATCGGCGGTAAGGTGAAGGCCTTGCATCGCCTGGATTATCCGGCGGCCCCGCGGCCTTCCCGCGAGAGCGTTCGCTCAAGCCGCCAGCGCCAGCGCCTCTTGCGGTTCCGGTGTGCGGATCAGGTGATCGAACGCTGACAGCGCAGCCTTCGAGCC
>JANOEG010000281.1:0-5099 GCA_031413095.1 Burkholderiales bacterium
CCGGCCAGGCTTGCATGGATCGCATCGAAAGTCTCCTTCGGTGTCTGCTCGTTTTGCCGGGGCCGGGACGGCTGGGCACGGCAAGGTTGCGCAACTTCCAGGCCATGCGGGATCACCCGCGGCACGACGGCGATTCAGTGCCATGGCGGGTTCGCTTCGCGGGTTGTCGCGAATGACAACTTGATTCATGTCATGACACGATCATGACAAATTTGATAGCCCGTCATGGACGACAACCCTGAAAGAGATGCCTCCGCGATCACCGCCTTGATCGAGGCGCGCCCCGATCCCTTCGTGCTGATCGACGATGGCTACAACATCGTTGCTGCCAACACGCGCTATGCGCGCCTGTACGGCCTGCGACCGCATCAGCTCGTCGGTTTCAAGTGCCACGAGGTGTCGCATCACCGCTCGACGCCGTGTCATCAGCATGGCGAAGCCTGTCCGCTGCGCACGGTGATGGACAGCGGTGAGAAGACGGAAGTGATGCATGTGCACTTCGGCTGCGGCGACAGCCAGCAGCTGGTGCGCATCAATGGCTACCCGGTCGAGATCGGTGGTCGTCGCCTGCTCGGCGAGTCGGTCGAGGCCTTGAAGACGGCGCGGCTCGACGAAAGCGCCGCCGCTTCGCCGCGGGCCGGCATGATCGGCGCGAGCCGGGCCTTCCTGTCGTCGCTCGAGAAGCTCGGCCGCGCAGCGCGGTTCGATGTGCCCGTGCTGCTGCTCGGTGAGACCGGCGTCGGCAAGGAACTCGCGGCGCGATTCGTTCACGACCATTCGAGCCGCCGCGACCGGCCCTACGTGACGGTCGATTGCACGACCCTGCCGGAAGCGCTCGCCGAGAACGAACTCTTTGGACATGCCCGCGGCGCCTACACCGGCGCCATGGGCACGCGTGCCGGCCTGTTCGAGCAAGCCGACGGCGGCACGGTCTTCCTCGACGAAGTGGGCGAGCTCTCGCTGGCCGTGCAAGCCAAGCTGCTGCGCGTGCTGGAAACCGGCGAGCTGCGCCGCCTGGGCGAAGGCGCGCCCAAACGCGTCGACGTGCGCGTGATCTGCGCCACCCACCGCAACCTGCTCGCCGATGTCTCCGCAGGGCGCATGCGCATGGATCTGTACTACCGCATCGCCGGCGTCGACATCACGCTGCCGGCGCTGCGCGAACGGCGCGACGACATTCCGATGCTGGCCGAGCACTTTCTGACGCAGTTCCGTGCGCGCAGCGGCGAGCACCTGTACCTGGCGCCTGACGCCATCGATTGGCTACGGCAGCAGGACTTCCCGGGCAACCTGCGCGAGCTGCGGCAGGTGGTCACGCGCGCCGCGGCCCAGTGTGGCGATGGTGTGGTGTCGGCGGGCGTGCTGCGCGCGCACTGCAGCACGGCCGCCGCGGGCGCGGAACAGGCACCTGCGCCTGAACCGCTGCCGGTACGTTCGGCGTCGCTGCGCGATGCCGACATCGCGCAGGCCCTGCAGCAGCATGACCAGAACCGGGCGCTCGCTGCCCAGGCCCTCGGTGTCACCGAGCGCACGGTCTATCGCTGGCTGCAGCGTCAGCGCCGCACGGCCTGATCGGCGCGTGCGCTGTCCGGGCCGGCGACGCCACGGGTTTTCACGCATGTCATTTAATTCATCAAACTCTAATATGCGTCTACACGAATATCCGGATAGATAGGCCGATGACCTGGGCCTTGCCAAGGAGACGCAGTGGATTTCCCGCACGAGACCCAGCACAAGAGAACAGGGCGCCTGCTCAAGGCGCCGGAAAACTTCCTCGATCCAGCCGGTGTGCGCGAGGTCTTCGCCGAGGCCAAAAAAGGCCGCCGCGACTTCATCCGCAGCGCGTTTGCAGCAGCGGGTGCCGCCGCTGCGGCGCCGGCCGTTCTGGCCGCCAGCAATCCGGTGCCGCCTTCCGGCGGCGACGCCAACATCCTCGAGTTGCCCGCACACAGCAAGGGTCTGGGCCAGGCGGTGGCCACCGACGGCTACGGCAAGCCGTCGAAGTACGAGTCCAACGTACAGCGCCGACACAGCCCGGGCCTGACGCAGACGACGCAGGCTTCCGTGTCGTTCGCGCCGCTGCAATCGCTGTTCGGCATCGTCACGCCGAGCGGATTGCATTTCGAGCGCCATCACCAGGGCTGGTGGGACATCGATCCGTCCAAGCACCGTCTGATGCTCAACGGCTCGGACGACAAGATCATGCGCCGGCCGATGGTCTTCACGATGGACGAGCTGATGCGCCTGCCCTCCGTGAGCCGCTTCCACTTCATCGAGTGCGGGGCCAACACCGGCATGGAGTGGGGCAACGTCGCCGTGCCGACCTGCCAGTACAGCCACGGCATGATCAGCTGCAGCGAGTTCACCGGCGTGCCGCTGAAGATCCTGCTCGACATGGCCGGCGTCGACTACAAGCGCGCCCGCTTCGTGCTGGGCGAGGGCGCTGATGGTTCGTCGATGACGCGCACGCTGCCGATGGAGCTGGTGGAAAGTGGCGAGGTCATCGTCGCCTACGGCCAGAACGGCGAGATGCTGCGTCCCGAGCAGGGGTACCCGTTGCGCCTGGTCGTGCCCGGCGTGCAAGGCGTGAGCTGGGTCAAGTACCTGCGCCGCATCGAGGTCGGCGACAAGCCGTATGGCAGCAAGGATGAAGCCATTCACTACATCGACTTGATGCCCGGCGGCTTGCACCGCCAGTACTCGAGCACGCAGGAGTGCAAGAGTGTCGTGACGACGCCGTCGGGTGGCCAGGTGTTGCTCGATCAAGGCTTCTACAACATCAGCGGTCTGGCCTGGTCGGGCCGCGGCAAGGTCAAACGCGTCGATGTCTCGACCGATGGCGGGCGCAACTGGCGCAGCGCGCGCCTCGAAGGCCCGGTGATGTCCAAGTGCCTGACGCGCTTCAACATCGATTGGGTGTGGGATGGCAAGGCGGCCCTGGTGCAGAGCCGCGCCATCGATGACACCGGCTATGTGCAGCCGACCTACCAGCAGTTGCGCGCGGCTCGCGGTTCGCGCTCGATCTATCACAACCACGCCATCCAGACCTGGTTGGTTCAGGACAGTGGCGAGGTGAAGAATGTTCAGTTGTCGTGAACTGGCGCTGGCCCTGGTGCTGTCGGCAGCCGGCGCCGCTGCCGCGCAATCGCCTGCCTACCCCGCGCTCGGCCGCACCGCCACGCCCAAGGAGGTCGCCGCCTGGGACATCGACGTGCGGCCCGACTTCAAGGGCTTGCCCAAGGGCGCCGGCAGCGTCGCCAAGGGCATGGACGTGTGGGAGAGCAAGTGCGCCTCCTGTCACGGCGTCTTCGGCGAGAGCAACGAATTCTTCGCGCCGATCGTCGGCGGCACCACCAAGGACGACATCAAAACCGGCCGCGTCGCCCGCCTGAACGATCCGTCGTTCCCCGGCCGCACCACCTTGATGAAGCTGTCGTCGGTATCGACGCTGTGGGACTACATCAACCGCGCCATGCCCTGGACGCAGCCCAAGTCACTGTCCACCGAGGAGGTGTACGCCGTCACGGCCTACATCCTGAACATGGGGGGCGTGGTGCCTGACAGCTTCACTTTGTCGGACCAGAACATGGCCGAGGTGCAGAGGCTGCTGCCCAACCGCAACGGCATGACCACCGACCATGCCCTGTGGCCGGGCGCGAGTCTGGGCAAGCGCAAGCCCGACGTGCAGGCGGTGGCGTGCATGAAGGACTGCGTGCAGGAGGTCAAGCTGGCGTCGTTCCTGCCGGACTTTGCACGCGATGCCCATGGCAACCTGGCCGAACAGAACCGCGCGGTCGGTGCGCAAAAGGGGGCCAACACCAGCAAGCCGGCGGCTGCCGCGACGCTGGCGCAGGCCGAGGCTGCACCGGTGGCTGCGACGGCAGCGCTGGCCAAGCCGGCGGGTGCATCGGGCAGCGCAGCCGCCATCGCCCTCACGCAGAAGTACACCTGCGTGGCGTGTCACGGCATGGACAGCAGAATAGTCGGCCCCAGCTTCCGCGACATTGCCAAGAAGTACGCTGGCGGCGCCGACGCCGTGGGCTACCTGGCGGGCAAGGTCAAGGCCGGGGGAACGGGCGTCTGGGGATCGATCCCGATGCCGGCCCAGGCGCTGAGCGAAGCCGACGCGAAAATCATTGCCGAGTGGCTGGCCGGTGGGGCCAAGAACTAACAGCGCACAAGTGCGGCCACAACCATAGCCACAGCCCGAATGGGGTACGGAGTCATCCGCATCCCGGGCAAGACAGTTGTTCACTAGGATATTTGGATCAAGGAGATCGATATGCAGAACCGTCGAGAGATGCTTACCCATTCGGCCAAGGTGGCGGCGATGCTCGCCGCTGTAGGCCTGCTGCCGCAGGTGGCGAGCGCCCAGTCTGCAGGCTTCAACACGGCCGCCTTCGCCGCCAAGACCATGCCCGAGGTGATGAAGGCGCTTGGTGCGGGCACCCCCACCGAGAGCAAGGACGTGACCATCACGGGCCCGGACATCGCCGAAAACGGCGCCGTGGTGCCGGTGGGTGCGGCGACCTCGTTGCCCGGGGTCAAGAGTCTGCTGATGCTGGTCGAGAAGAACCCGGCGATGCTGATCGCGGTGTTCGACGTCACCGATGCCATCGAGGCCAACATCTCCACCCGCGTGAAGATGGGCCAATCGTCCGACGTCTACGCCGTGGCGATGATGAACGACGGCAAGGTGTTGTTCGCGCGCAAGGAAGTCAAAGTGACTCTTGGCGGCTGCGGCGGCTGAGCACCCCCTACACACGTTTCGATCAAGGAGAGACTTACATGGCAGACCCGATGCGCATTCGCGCTCAAGTAGCCGGCGACAAAGCCACAGTGCGTGTGCTGATGGCCCACGAAATGGAAACCGGCCAGCGCAAGGATGCGGCCGGCAAGGTGATTCCAGCCTGGCACATCCAGGACGTGATCGCCCAGCACAACGGCAAGACCGTGATGACGGCGCAGTGGGGGCCGGCGGTTTCGAAGAATCCGTTCATGCAGTTCGTCGTCAAGGGCGCCAAGGCCGGCGACAAGATCAGCGTCAGCTGGACCGACAACAAGGGCGACAAGCGCACCGACGAAGCGGTCGTCTCCTG
>JANOEG010000282.1:0-8711 GCA_031413095.1 Burkholderiales bacterium
TGAGCCGTGAGGGCGAGGAAGAAAGCCTGTTCGACGAATGGCGCGCTGTGCCGCAGCCGCGGCCGCTTCTCGTCGTCGTGCCGCGCCACGCGCCGCGCTTCGACGATGTCGCCGAGATGGCGCAGCAGGCCGGCTTCAACGTTGCGCGCCGCAGCACGTGGACCGAGGAGCCGCCGGCCGATGCCCGGCAATGCGATGTCTGGCTCGGCGACTCGATGGGCGAGATGCCTCTGTACTACGCGGTGGCCGACGTGGCGTTGCTCGGTGGCAGCTTTGCGCCGCTCGGCGGGCAGAACCTGATCGAAGCCGCGGCCTGCGGCTGCCCGTTGCTGATGGGCCAGCACACCTTCAACTTCGAAGAAGCGGCGCAACTGGCGATCGATGCCGGCGCCGCGGCGCGCATGAAAGACATGGCCAGTGCGGTGCGCCGCGCTGTCGCCCTGGTCGACGATCCGCAGCGCAACGAGTGGGTCGAACAGGCGCTGTCGTTCGGTATTGCGCACCGTGGTGCCAACGAGCGCATGGCGCAGCGCATTGCGATGTTGCTGACCGGCCTCGACTCCGGGCGCTAGGCAGGAGTCAAGGAACCCGTGCGGCGCTGCGACCGCCTTACGCCAGCACCGACAGCTTCTTCACCGCCGCCGACCCTGGCAGCACGGTGTTCTCGATCACGGCGCCAGGCAACTTCAAATGATCGGCCAGCACGCCTTTCATCACTGCCCGCAGATCGGTCGTCACGCGCAGATCGCGGCCTTCGAAGCGTTGTGACTTCGCCAAACCCGGCCAGTCTGCGATGACCCGCCCGCCGGCGACCGCACCGCCGAGCACGAAGGCGGCGCCACCGGTGCCATGGTCGCTGCCCATCGTGCCATTGACGGTGACTTCGCGGCCGAACTCGGTGGCGACAAGGACGACGCTGTGCCGCCAGGCGCCGGCGAGCGACTCGCGCAGCGCCGCCAGCGCAGCGTCGAGCGTGCGCAAGTTGCTGGCCATCGCGCCGTTCGGGTTCATCTGGTTGGCATGCGTGTCCCAGCCCCCCATTTCCAGCACGGCAATGCGTGGCCCAAGGGCTGCCGCGAGCATCTCGCCGGCCTTGCGCGCCAGCGTGACGGCCGCCTGGCGGCCCTGCATCGGCCCGCCGCTGGCCATGTCGGCACCTTCGCGCAAGCTCTTCGCGCGCGCCAGGGCCTCGCGCAGCGCGCTGTCGCCGGCATAGAGCAACTCGAGCCTCGCCACCAGGTCGGGCGACGGGTCCGGCAGCGCCGAAGGGGCCCAGGTGTCGATCCGGTCGCTGCCGCGCAGCACGAGCGGCACGGCTGTGGTCAGCGCCAAGCCACTGCGCTGGCTTTGTGCGGCGAGCGCGCGGCCGAGCCAACCGGTGGCAAGCTCGTACGGCCGCGTACCGCCCGACTCGAGCACCTGCTGTGCATCGAAATGCGAGCGCTCGCGGTAGGCCAGGCCAGCGGCGTGGATGACCGCGAGTTCGCGCTTGTCGTACATCGCATGCAACGACGTCAGAGCTGGGTGCAGCGCAAACGGTGTGTCAGGCAACGCCAGCGGCGCAGCGCCGTACTGCGCGAGTGCGCCACGTGCCGAAGCGAAATCCGGGTCGCCGATGGCGGGCACGGCCGCCAGGCCGTCCATGCCGCCGCGCAAGAGCACGAAGACAAAGCGCGCATCGTCGGGCGCGGCGTTGCGTGCGGTCTGCGCCAGCGTGAGCTGCAGCGGTGCGGCAAGGGCTGCGGAAGCGGCGAGGAAGTGGCGGCGTGTGTTCATGTCTTTCACCTCAACGGCGCTGGAATTCAGGCGACAGCAGCAGCAACGCGAGCGCCTGCGAGCCATCGGCGGCGCGCTCGATCTGCCTGGCGGTGTTGGCTGTGAGCAGCGGTCCAAGGCTCGACGCTGCGAGTGCGCGTGCATCGACCTGCGCACCGATGCGATCGGCGACGCGTGTGGCCCACTCGACGCGCTTCCAGACCGCATCGGGACCCAGCCACTCGGCCGCGGCATCGGGCCAGCCTGCGGGCGAGGGCGCCGCCTGCACGCGCTGGCCGAGCAGGCTTGTACCGGCATCGGGCTGGCGCTCGAAGGCTTTGCTGCCGAGCCGCAGCACGCGCGCCGTGGACAGCACCATCTCTTCGGGCGACTTCAGCTTGGCGGGCGCGGCAGCCCAAGCTTCAGGCGCATCGATCAGCACGCGATAGGCGCTGGGCAGATCACCGTCACTGTCGCGAAGGGCCTGTGCCAGCCGATCGACCAGCGCAGTTGGCGGTTCGTCGGCGACGAAGTGGCGCGCCAGTTTGGTGGCGATGTGGGTCGCTGTGGCTGGGTGGCGTGCCAATGCGCGCAGCACCTGTGTCAGGCCGTCGGCCCCTTCGCTGACGCGCTGGCCAAGCACGGTCTTCGGGCCTGGTTCGTGCCACAGCGCCTCGAAGCGCGTCGGACTCGAGTCGCCAAGTGGCGACAGGGCCTTGCCAGCGGCAAAACGCCGTGCCGGCACCATGTCCGGCGCATAGGCGTAAGCCGGCACGCGCCAGCCGGTCAGCACCGCGGCGAAGGCGGTGACGTCGGCCTGCGTGTACACACCGGCGCGCGACGCCGCTGCGCCGAGTGTGTGCAGCTCGAGCACCTCGCGCGCCAGGTTTTCGTTGAGTCCGGTGATGCCCGGGCCTTGGCCGTCGTCGTTGCGGGCCGCGGCGCGGGCGCGCTGCTGAACGACACGCGAGTGCGGTCCTGCGGACTGTTCGTTGTCGAGGTAGCGCAACATGCCCGGGTGCATGACGGCGGCGCGCAGCAGGTCTTCGAAGCGGCCGGCGATGTGCGGGCGGATGGCTTCGCGCTCGAAGGCGCCGACGAGGCCACGCGCGCTGGCCTTGGCTATCGAGACGGTGAAGTGGTTGGCCCAGAACAGCGCCAGCCGCTCGGCAAAGGGTCGGGTCGTCGTTGCCGCAGTGGTCATGCGGGTGCGCGTATCGGCTTGCACCAGCACGCGAAAGTGCTCACCGAACTGCTGCTCCGTCGAAACCATTCCGTTCATCGACTCGGCGGCGCGACGCTGCTTGCGCTGCTGCACGTACTCGGCGAAGCGGCGCAAGCCGTCGCTGGCAGTGGGTAGCGTTTGGCCTATGGCTGCGACTTGCGCATCGGCTGGGCCGATCTGCGCGTTCAGCCAGCCTCGTGCATCTCCGCGCACCGCGCTGTCGAGTTGCGCTTCACCGAGGCCGAAGCGGTGCGCCGCGATCGCCGCCCGCAAATTGCTGTTCATGCCGAACTCCCCATCTGCGTAGGAAGCCTAACGGCAGCACACCGCGCCGCGTTGGCGCGCGGCGTGACGTTTACCCAGCTTTACTTCGCCAGAAGGGCATTCACCGCAGAAACATCCGCCGGTTGCAGGTTGCCCGCGGCCTGGCGCAGGCGCAGGCTGTTGACGACGACGTCGTAGCGCGCTCTCGACAGATCGCGCTGGGTCGTGAAGAGCTGCGTCTGCGCATTGAGCACGTCCAGGTTGACGCGCACACCGACGCGGTAGCCGAGCTGTGTGGCTTCGAGCGCCAGCTTGCTCGACGACTCGGCGGCTTCGAGCGCTTTGACCTGCGCCAGGCCCGACTGCACGCCGAAGAAAACCTGGCGCGTGCTCTGCGCGACGCCGCGGCGTGCGGCATCGAGGGTGTTGCGCGCCTGCTCCTGCAACGCGACGGTCTCCTTGACGCGGTTGTCGATCGCGCCACCGGAGTACAGGGGCATCGCCAGGCGCACACCCACCGACGCACTAGTGGTATTGCCCGAGCTGCGCTGAAACTCCGGGAAGCTGCCGGTGGCGCGATTGCCGCCGAGGGCGCCTTCGAGTTTGACCGTTGGCAGGTGACCCGCCTTGGCCTTGTCGTTTTCGATCTGCGCGATATCGAAACCCAGTTGGGCCTTGCGCACCGAGGGCGCCTGGTCGGTCAGGCGGACCCAGTCATCCACCGCGGGCGGCTGCGTCGCTGGCAGCGCCACCGGCGCGGCCAGCGGCTTGGGCTGCACGTTGATGCGGCCGACGAGCTGGTCGAGCGCGATGCCCTTGGTGCGCAGATCGTTGTCGGCGGCGATCTCCTGCGCGGTCGCCAGGTCGAAGCGGGCCTGCGCTTCGCGCGTGTCGGTGATTGTTGCCGTGCCGACTTCGAAGTTGCGCTTCGCCGACGCGAGCTGCTCGCCGATGGCCTTCTTGTTGGCTTGCGCGGTGGTCAGTGCATCCTGCGCGGCCAGCACGTCGAAGTAGTTCTGCGCCAGACGAACGATCAACTCCTGCTCGGCCGTCTGCAGATCGGCCTGCGCCACCGAGAGCGACTTCTCTGCTTGCGACATCGTCGCTGCGTTGGCGCGGTTGAACAGCCACTGCTCGGCGGCCAGGCCGGCCTGCAAGGTGTTGGTGCTCTTTCGCGAGGTCGAGGGCGGGTCGGTTTCAGCGCGGGAGCCGACCGCGTTCAGGCCCACCGTCGGCCGGCCGAGCGCCTTGGCCTGCTCGGCACGGTACCCAGCCGAATCGGCCAATGCGCGCGCAGCAAGGTACGTGGCGTCATAGGTCCGCGCGGCCTCGTAAAGCTCTTGCAGGCTCTGCGCGCGCGCCGGCAGCGCTGCGAACATGGCAAGGGCCAGCAGAGTGAGCAGGGGACGGGTCATGGTGAGCATCTTTCCTGGCGAAATGAAGCAGGTTGTGTTTTAGAGCAGGGCGCAGCGGGCGCCCAGCGCTTTGCGACAGACTGCGCGATAGCCGACGCCGGATGCAGGTCAGGCATCAGAACTGGAATCGTGTCGGCTCGACGAAACCATCGAGGCGAGGCGCCACGGTGTCGAACAGCTCGACGCGTTTGTACTGCTGCTCGGCGACGCGCGTGATCAGCAGGGCACGCATCACCGGCTCTTGTCCGACGATGGCGACGAGCCGGGCGCCGATCTTCAATTGCGCGAGCAGCGCCGCCGGTACGTCGGCCACCGAGCCGGAGAGCACGATGGCGTCGAACGGCGCTTGTGCCGCTTGCCCCTTGGCGCCATCGGCCTCGATGACTTGCGCGTTGCCGCTGCCGGCGCGCTGCAGGTTGGCGCGCGCCATGGCGGCCAGTGCAGGGCGAATCTCCAGCGTCGTCACGCGCGCTGCCTGATGTGCCATCAGCGCGGCCATGTAGCCCGAACCAGCGCCGACTTCAAGCACGCTCTCTTCGGGTTGCAGGCGCAGCTCCTGCAGCAGTCGCGCTTCGACCCGCGGGGCGAGCATGCATTGGTGTTCGGCCAGCGGCACTTCGGTGTCGATGAAGGCCAGCGCTCGGTAAGCCGGCGGCACGAACTCTTCGCGGCGCACCACCGCCAGCAGCGACAGCACACCCTGATCGAGCACCTCCCAGGGTCGGATCTGCTGCTCGATCATGTTGAAGCGGGCTTGTTCTACGTTCATGGCGCGGTATTTTTTTGGCTCGCACGATTCTAGGCGGGGGTTCGGCGCAGCCCGTGCACGACAAGGTCCACGTGCTCTGCGATGAAGCGCTGGCCATCGATCTTGTGGTGCGTGCATGCCGACAGACCATGCTTGTGCACGCACAGCATCACCATCGGCAAGACGAGCGAGTGCACCGTGCTCTCGACATCCACCGCGCGGAATTCACCGCTGGCGACGCCGCGCGCGATGATGCTGCCGATCAGCGCCGAGCCCGGCTCGATGACCTGCTGCAAGTAGTACTCGGCGATTTCTGGGAAGTTTCGCATCTCCGACACCAGGATCTTGAAAACGCCCGAGGCCGGGCTGGCGTACGTCTCTTGCCACCACTGCACGAGCAGGCTCTCCAGCAGCGGCGCCATCATGCCGTCCCAGGCCTGCACCTGCTGCGCGGTATCGGCGATGCGCGACGTGAGGTTGCGCACGATCACGGCCTTGAACAGCTCTTCCTTGCTCGGGTAGTACAGGTACAGAGTGCCCTTGGACACGCCGGCGCGCTGAGCCACCTCTTCAGCTCGTGTGGACGCGAACCCCTTCTCGACGAAGAGTTCCAGTGCGGCGTCCAGCAGCTCCAGCGGGCGCGCATCTTTGCGCCGTTGACGCTGGGTGGTGACAGGGGTGGCTTCGACAGGCATCGTTCGCTACTGACTAATGAGTCAGTAATGTAGGGGACGGCCCGTGCCGGGTCAACGCGGGCCACGCGTGATGTTGACCCAGTGCAAGATGCGGCCTCTGGATCGTTGGAGTTTGTGCACGATGCCCGCTGTTGATCTGCTGTCACGCCGTGCCTTGCTTGCAGCATCCGGGGCCAGCCTACTGGGCGGTTGCGCGAGCCTTGATCCGCGCCAGATCACGTTGTCTCAGACGGACGTGCAGAAGCTGGTCGAGCGCCAGTTTCCGCGCCAGCAGCGGCTGATGGAGTTGCTTGACGTCAGCCTCACCAACCCGGTGATCAAGCTGGTGCCCGAGCGCAACCGCCTGGCGACGACGATGGACCTGCAGGCCAGCGAGCGAATCTCCGGGCGCGCGCTGCGCGGCAGCCTGGCAATCGACCACAGCCTGCGCTTCGAGCCGAGCGATGCGACGGTGCGCCTGGCCAACGTCAAGGTGGAGGACATGAAGCTGGAACTTGCCGGCACGCCGCTCAGCGGCCAGGCCGTGCGCCTCGCTGGGCTGCTCGCCGAGCGGGCGCTCGACAACTTGGCGATCTACCGCGTCAGCGAAGAGAAGCGCCAATCAATGGCGCGTGCCGGCGTGAACAATGCCAACGTGGCCGTGACTGCAAGTGGCATCGAGCTGCGGTTTTTCTCGACCCGCTGAGTATCATCCGCGCCTTTGTCGGGCGAGGGGGCCTTGTGGATTGGATGGTGCTGGTCAAGGCTGCGGTGATGGGTGTCGTCGAAGGACTGACCGAGTTCCTCCCGATCTCGTCGACAGGCCACCTGATCCTTGCTGCGTCGCTGCTCGATTTCACAGGGCCGATGGTCAAGGTGTTCGAGGTGGCCATCCAGACCGGCGCGATGCTGGCGGTGATCGTCGAATACCGGCGGCGCTTCGCCGACACGCTGGCCGGCATCGCCAGCGACGCTGTTGCGCAGCGCTTTGCGCGCAACGTGCTGATTGCGTTCTTCCCGGCCGTGGTTGCCGGGCTGGCTTTCGGCAGCTTCATCAAGGCGCACCTGTTCCACCCGGTGCCAGTGGCGCTGGCCTTCATCGTTGGCGGCGTCATCATCCTGTGGGTCGAGCGCCGGCATCGCGCCGACTACGGCGAGCGCGATCTCGAAGGTCGGAGCCAGGCGCGTGTTGAAACCGTCGATGACATGAGCGCGATGGACGCGCTCAAAGTTGGCCTCGTGCAATGCTTGGCGTTGATCCCGGGCACCAGCCGGTCGGGCGCAACGATCATCGGTGCGATGGTCTTCGGCTTTTCTCGCAAGGCCGCCGCCGAGTTCAGCTTTTTCCTCGCCGTGCCAACGCTGATCGGCGCCGGCGCCTACTCAGTGTGGAAGGACCGCGACGCGTTGTCGGTGTCCGACTGGCCGGCGTTTGCTGTCGGCACGGTGTTCGCGTTCTTCAGCGCCTGGCTGTGCATCCGCTGGTTGATCCGCTTCGTGTCGAGCCATGACTTCACGGCGTTCGCCTGGTATCGCATCGTCTTCGGTGCCCTCGTGCTGCTGACGTCCTACACCAGCTGGGTGACGTGGCGCGCATGAATGAGCCCACCCCCGAAGCGCCGGTGGCGCTTCCCCCTCAAGGGGGCAACGCCAGCGGACCGGCGGAGCCGGATCCGCGGCGTTTGCTGGGCTTCTTACCGCGCATGAGTTCGATGCGGCAAACGCATCACTGCGACGCGGCGCTTCGGTAGCATCGCCACTCCAACTCGGAGGCGCGCATGCTGCAACTGGTGATCGGCAACAAGAACTATTCGTCGTGGTCGATGCGGCCGTGGGTGCTGATGCGCCAGTTCGGCATCCCGTTCGACGAGATCAAGCTGCGCTTCGATTTCGCGCCAGGCTCGGCGTTCTATCGTGAGTTGGCGCGCCACACGCCGGTGAAGAAGGTGCCGGTGCTGCTGATCGACGGCTTTGCCGTCTGGGACACGCTGGCGATTGCCGAGGCCTTGGCCGACCGCCACCCCGACCTGGCCATGTGGCCACGTGAGCCGCTGCAACGAGCGCGCGCGCGCAGCCTGTGCGCCGAGATGCATGCCGGTTTCGGTGCGCTGCGCAGCCACTGCCCGATGAACATCGAGGCGGCGTTGCCCGAGATTGGCAAGCGCGTGGTGGCGGAGCACAAGGCGGTGCGCGACGATCTGGCGCGCATCGATGCCATGTGGGCGGAACAACTGGCTGCCAGTGGTGGGCCTTTCCTGTTCGGCGCGTTCAGCATCGCCGATGCCTACTACTCGCCGGTGGTGGCACGCATCCGCACCTACGGGTTGCCTCTGTCAGCCGCGTCGCTTGCTTACGTCGAACGCGTGTGGGCTGCGCCGGGCATCGCTGCGTGGGTCAGCGACGCCCTGGCCGAGAAAGACTATCTCGACTTCGAGGAGCCGTACCGCAAGTCCCGCGACTAGCGCTTGTTGAAGACCAGGTCCCACACGCCGTGGCCCAGCGCCAAACCACGGTTCTCGAACTTGGTCAACGGCCGGTAGGCGGGCCGCGGCGCGTAGCCATCGGCGGTGTTGGTGAGCAGCGGCTCGGCCGACAACACTTCCAGCATCTGCTCGGCATAGGGCTGCCAG
>JANOEG010000283.1:0-4590 GCA_031413095.1 Burkholderiales bacterium
GCCCGCGCCACGCTCCATCGGACGCCGCGGCCCAGCCGATCATCGGCGGCAACGCCCCCGGCACAGCGCCGACCCACGTCGCCAGCGGCGTCATGGATTTCATCGGCGTGTACACGAAGAGATAGGTGACAATTGTGAAGAGCGAGACAAGCGCCGCGCTCTCGTCAAATCCATAGGAGAGCGCCGACGTTGTAGCGTTGCTCGCCCCAGCCGCCCACAGGGAACGTGCGGCGCTGACCCGTTGCTCATCGGCCTGGTAGAGGGCGATCTCGACCGCGGCAGGGCCAATCAGCCGCTGTATGCCTACGACGCCACCATCACGGGCAAGCGGCCGGCCGTCATTGTCAGCCACGCCTGGAGCGGGCAGGAGGACATCATCCGCGACAAGGCCAACCAACTGGCCGCGATGGGTTACGTCGGCTTCGCACTCGACATGTACGGCGGTCGCAAACGCGGCGCAAACAATGACGAGAACAACGCCCTCATGCAGCCGTTCCTGAAGGACCGCGCGCTGCTCGATGGCCGCATCAACGCCGCCGTGTCTGAAGTGAAAAAACACCTCATGGTCGATGCCGACCGTATCGGCGCGATGGGGTATTGCTTCGGCGGACTGTGCGTGCTCGATCTGGTCCGCAGCGGCACGCCGGGCGTGCGCGGCGTGGTGGCGATCCACGGCTTGTTCAATCCGCCGCCTTCTCGCAGGGCCAAAACCATCACCGCCAAAGTCCTCGCCCTGCAGCCGACGACGCGATGGCGCGCTTCAAGAAGCTCGAACATGGCTTGCTGACGATCGGCATCGTCAGCACCGCCAAGTACTTCGTGCCGCAGTTGCTGGCACGTTTTCATGAAGAGCACCCGGGCATCGAGGTGCGCCTGCGCGTCGTCGGCGGCAACCGCGAGCAGCTCGTCGCGATGATGGAGGCCGGCGAGGTCGATCTGTCGGTGATGGGCCGGCCGCCGAAGGAAATCGCCACCCGCGCCGAAGCGTTTGCAGCGCACCCGCTGGTCATCGTCGGCCCGCCGGGGCACCCGCTGCTCAAGATCTGCCACGCGCCGGTGTCAGCGCTCGAAGGCTACGCCTTCTTCGTCCGCGAGCAGGGTTCCGGCACGCGCACGGCGATGGAGACCTTCTTCGCCGAGCACCGCTTCGAGCCGCGCATCACGATGGAAATGTCGAGCAACGAAACCATCAAGCAGGCGGTGATGGCCGGCATGGGCCTGTCGTTCATGTCGCTGCACACCATGGGGCTCGAAGTGCGCAGCGGACTGCTGCACGTGCTCGATGTCGAAGGCACGCCGGTGATGCGCATGTGGAACGTGGTCCACCTGCAATCGAAGCTGCTGTCACCGGCGGCCGAGGCGTTTCGCTACTTCATCATCGAGCGTGGGGAGGCGCATTTGCTGGCGCATGATGAACCGCTGTTGCAGCGTATTGCGCCGATAGGCGAATTCGCGCGGGAGCACACCGAGGCCCGGTGAGGCTACGCAAGGCACTGATGCCGAATTGCATTCACTCGCATCGAGCTGACCATGCCAATCGGTCCAAAAGGTATGCCAGTCGAACAGGCTCCAACGTCGGCGCTAACCGCACATGCGCCCTTGCGCGCCGCATTCGAGGTCGGCTTCCGGGCAGTCGCTTTGTCGCTCGACACGCGCCGACTGCCGCAACTCTGGCTGCTGTCTAGGAATTCAGCGTTCTTCAACTGCAATAATTCTTGCAGTACTAGCTGGAGGGTTTAGTCATGGGGCGGCGGCCGAACACAGATGACAAAGCGCTTGCGCAAACCAGTAAACGGATCCGCCAAGCCAAAGACATGGATGAACTGCGGGCAGCCCAAGCTGTCCTGCTGCCGCTTCTAGGCTTGACTCTCGACCAGACCGGTTTGGCCATCGGCAAGGACCGCTATTGGGTGTCTCGTGCTAGGAACCGCAGTCTGCGCGGTGAGTCACCACCGACAACCCACGGCGGACGGCGCCGGTCGATCGTTCCAGAGAAGGAGGAACTTGATCTTCTACGTGAGGCAGTCTTCCACAAGGGCTTCAATGCGCAGCTTCTGACCAAGTCTCTCCTGGAACGAATCCGCCACCTGCTGGAAGCCCAGACGGACGAGGCCGTCGCGGACTCCACAGTTTTCGCCTTCTTGGAGCGTAACGCACCAAAGCTCGTGCCAGAGGTTACTGGGGTGACCCGCAAGGTGTGGCGCCAACTGGAGCGCCTGTGGCATGCCCAGTTTGTCCTAAACAACGCGATCCGAGCGTCGCGTACCATGGCCTAGTTATTGCACTTGAAACGCAGAGCACGCCAGGTTCTGCCCCCGACATTCTCCTGACCGGAGTGCGACATGGGGTCGCAAACCGCGATCAAAGAGAGGTCTGGAGATGAATTCGACGATCGTTCAAACGCTGCTGGATTCGGCCAAGCCATTCCTGCGGATCACGGGCGTGCAACGCCAGGACTGGTGCCGGAATGTCGAGAAAGGCGCGCGCCGCGGACCCTGGCGCTACCAAGCGGTCTATGAGGTGCTCGACCAGAAGGTTTGGTCGCTGTGGGGCGAGGTGCTGTACATGGTGGAAGACGCTCAGGGCACGCTGCGCATGGTCGGTCAATCGTCCAGGCGGTTGAAAGATCGCTGGCGTGTCTCCCCGATGTTCGATCTCGAGCGCCGCAGCCAGATCGGCCACGCGCTGTTCCACTCGACCGCATGGCCCGCCATCGAGCGGGCGTTCGACGATGAAGCGCCTCCTTTCACGGTGCGCGCTGTGTTCCGCGACACCCTCGAGCGTTTGCAACGCGAAGGTGCCGCCGACCTCGTGGCCATGGGTCGGGCTTCGGACAATCTTGCCGAGGCGGTGGAGAAGCATCTGCTGGCGACGGTCGGCGGGCCGAGCCGCCTCTGGAACCGTGCTGGTGTCGGCGCGAAGGGCGCCTAAGCATGGCGCCCGACATGCAAGCTGCCAGCCGCCTCTACC
Organism: Burkholderiales bacterium; assembly: GCA_031413095.1. Classification (GTDB taxonomy): domain Bacteria; phylum Pseudomonadota; class Gammaproteobacteria; order Burkholderiales; family Burkholderiaceae_C; genus CADEEN01. The sequence goes on from JANOEG010000283.1 coordinate 2,971, forward strand.
ACCCGCATCGCTATTGGCAAACCACACCGTCGCAGTTGCCGCGCGTCGACGAGGCCGACGCTCATGCTGATCGCGAAGATTCAATGTCCGAGCGCAATGCCTTCTTGCTGGGCATGGACCTCGGCGTGTGCCGTCTGCTGACTCCGCTCGAGTGGCCGGCGGAGGCGATGGCCCGGGGCCACCGTGAAGGCATCAAGCGCCAAGCGCAGCACGCAGACGCCTATCAGCGCAAGCTGCTCAGACTTCGAGTGAATGCCTTTGCCCGTGGTCTGCCCGTGAGCGCGGCCATCACCAGCGACTTCCTGCGCTCCATTGCCGTCCCGGTGTGCCCGGTTTCAGGGGCGGTGCTGACCCGTTCGACGCGCCTGCCCACCGACTGGTCGATCGAACGCTTGGAGAACAGCCTGGGGTACGTACCCGGCAACGTGTGCGTCGTCTCGTCGCGGGTCAATGACCTTAAGGCAGCGGCGACTCACGAGGAGTTGCTCGGTCACGTCGCATGGATGGTCGGGCAGCACGGCGCCAAGGGCCTCGAGTACGACGCCGGCAATGGCCTGACAGCTCTTGAGGCACTGCGCTTTGCCGCGCTGGCTTCTGGCCCGTCGGGCTGGCCTAGCGGAAAGGTCGGCAGGCTGCCGCCACTGGCGATGGCGCCGGCCGTGTGGGGAACACCGATAACCAACTTGGCCATCGTCCACGTCGGTTGTGCTCAAGCCCGGATCGAAGACACGAGCCACCTGATGCGCGCTCGATGGTTGAAGCAACTGGGCAAAGATGTCTGGCAGGTAAGCAATCGACTCGTCCAGCGCTTGGCTACAGCTGTGCGCGCGGGCGAGCACCCTTGCGACTTGTGGCTAGAGCCGGAGATGGCGATGCCGCTGAAGGATCTGCTTCAGGCCATGTTGGAGGGCCGAGCTCAATCGGCTACCGACGGCTCCAAAGCAATCGCTGCCATCCACGCAGCGATTGCGCCGATCCGTCAATACCGGCGTATCGTAGAGGCCGACTGACCCTGCAGACCCTGCGACAGCTAGGAGGCGCTCGCCGTCTGCAAGCGAGCGTCCGCTGTGGCGCCTGTGCAGTCACCGCACGACGCTTGCCAAGCATTCACATTCGGTAATCAAGTCACCCCCCGCTGAGCGCCAACACCACGGCCACGTCGTCGTCCGGCCGCAGCGCATGCTGCAGTTCGCGCACGCCGAGGCCGTTGACGAAGATGCGCATGTTGGGCCGCAGCAGGTTCTGCTCGTCAACCACGCGAAAGCGCAGTCCGGGGTAGCGGCGATCGAGGTCGGCGAACAGCTCGTCGAGCGTGCTGCCCGCGGCCTCGACATGCGACTCACGCGTGTACGAGCGCAGCGCCCCGGGGATCAGCACCTTCATCGCGTCACGCCAGTTCGGCCACTTCCACGGCGTAGATCTCCGGCAGATGCCGAGCGATGTTCGACCAGCGCGCGCCTTCGTCGCGGCCGATCCACAACTCGCCGCTGGTGGTGCCGAGGTACAGCGCCGGCGTGGCCTGCGCGTCCGCCGTCATCGCCTGGCGCTTCACGGTCCACCAGGCCTGGCTCTCGGGCAGGCCCTGATCGAGCCGCTGCCAGGTGCGGCCGGCGTTGCGCG
>JANOEG010000284.1:0-5167 GCA_031413095.1 Burkholderiales bacterium
CGCGAGGGCACATCGCGGCCCAGAGAGTCACCATAATCGGCGTTTTCGGCAATCCCCTTTTCTTCAACCCCCGAGGAAAACCCATGATCGACACGAAGAAGCGAAACATGATTGCGCTGGCTGCACTGGCCGCCGTCGCCACTACCACCGTGCTGGTGGGTTGCGGCAAGAAGGAAGCGCCGCCCGCCGCGGCGCCAGTGGCAGCGTCTGCCCCGCCGGCGAAGGCCGAGCCGCTGAAGATCGCCTTTGCCTACGTCGGCCCGGTCGGCGACGCCGGCTGGACCTACGCGCATGACCTGGGCCGCAAGGCGGTCGAGGCCGAGTTCGGCGACAAGGTCAAGACCAGCTATGTCGAGAACGTGCCCGAGGCGGCGGACGCCGAGCGCGTGATCCGGCAGATGGTGGCCGACGGCAACAAGCTGATCTTCGGCACCACCTTCGGCTACATGGACCCGATGATGAAGGTCGCGGCCGACACCAAGGACGTGAAGTTCGAGCATGGCACCGGCTTCAAGACCGCCGACAACATGCGCACCTACGACAGCCGCACCTACGAAGGCGCGTACTTGGCGGGTGTTGTCGCTGGGGGCATGACCAAGACCAACACGCTGGGTGTGGTCGGCTCGATCCCGATCCCCGAGGTCATCCGCAACATCAATACCTTCACCCTCGGCGCACAAAGCGTCAACCCTAAGATCAAGACCAAGGTGGTCTGGATCGGCAAGTGGTTCGATCCGCCGAAGGAAGGCGAGGCTGCGCAGAGCCTGATCAACCAGGGCGCCGACGTGCTGTTCCAGAACACCGATTCGACCGCCGTGCTGCAGACCGCTGAGAAGAACAAGAAGATGGCCTTCGGCTGGGACAGCGACATGTCGAGCTTTGCCAAGGAAGCACACCTCGGCTCGGCCATCATCAACTGGGGCCCGTACTACAAGAAGGCGGTCAAGGACGCGCTCGACGGCACGTGGAAGACGACGCAGGAATGGTGGGGCGTCAAGCAGGGCGCGATCGACCTGATCGCCGTCAGCGACAAGGTGCCGGCCGAGCTCAAGGCCAAGGTCGATGCGGCGCGTGCCGGCTTGAAGGACGGCAGCTTCCACCCGTGGAAGGGCCCGGTCGTCGGCCAGGACGGCAAGAACGTCGTCGAGAAGGACGTGACGCCGGACGACAAGTTCATGCTCGGCATCAACTTCTACGTCAAGGGCGTGGATGGCAAGGTGCCGAGTGGCGACAAGAAGTGAGTTGCTGAACACGCGATGATCGAGGCCGCCGCGGGCAACTCCGGCGGCCTTTTGCATTGGGCTGCACCCCATGAGAGAATAACTGCTATACGTGTATAGCAACGGAGCCTGATCATGCTTGCCCTGCGATTGCCGCCTGACATCGAAGCCCGGCTCGACGCGCTGGCGAAGAAGACCGGCCGCACCAAGAGCCAATACGCGCGTGAGGCCATCGTCGAGTACATCGACGATCTCGAAGACCTCTACCTTGCCCAGAAGCGCTACGCGCTGATCGAGAAGGGCAAGAGCAAGACCCTGTCGCTCGACGAGGTGGAGGCGCAGCTTGGCGTGGACGGTTGAGTTCGATGCCGGCGCGGCCAAAGAGCTTCGCAAACTCGACCCTGCCTTCGCCCGGCGCATCGTGGCCTTTCTTCGCGAGCGCGTTGCGCGGCTGGAAGATGCGCGGTCGATCGGCGAGGCGCTGCGCGGCGACACGCTCGGCGAGTTCTGGAAGTATCGGTTGGGCGACTACCGCATCGTCGCGCGCATCGTCGATCAGCGCCTGGTAGTGATCGTCGTGCGCATCGGCCACCGAAGGGAGGTGTACCGCAAATGAACATTGACTTCGACCGCATCCCGCGCGAGCGCCTGCCGGTGCTCTTGCGCACGATGCCCAAGGCCGAGTTGCACATCCACATCGAGGGTTCGCTCGAACCGCAGATGATCTTTGCGCTGGCGGCGCGCAACGGTGTGAAGCTCTCCTACCCGAGCATCGAAGCGCTGCGTGCCGCGTACGCGTTCTCGGACCTGCAGAGTTTTCTCGATATCTACTACGCCGGTGCGTCGGTGCTGCTGACCGAGCAGGATTTCTTCGACCTCGGCTTTGCCTACCTGCAAAAGGCGGCGGCTGAAAACGTGCGCTGCGCCGAGATCTTCTTCGATCCGCAGACGCACACCGCGCGCGGCGTGCCGATGAAGAACGTCATCCTCGGCCTCGCGCATGCATGCCATCGCGCACACGCCGAGTGGGGGCTGCAGGCGAAGCTGATCCTGTGCTTCCTGCGCCACCTCAGCGAAGACGAGGCGATGGCGACGCTCGACGCGGCGCTGCCGTGGCGCGAGCAGTTCATCGGCGTCGGGCTCGACAGCAGCGAGCGCGGCCACCCGCCGGAAAAGTTCGCCCATGTGTTTGCGCATGCGCGTGCCCTTGGGCTGCGCCTGGTGGCGCACGCCGGCGAGGAGGGGCCGCCGGCCTACATCGAGTCCGCGCTCGATGTGCTGCATGCCGAGCGCATCGACCCCGGCGTGCGCTGCGTCGAGTCGGCGGCGCTGGTGCAGCGCCTGGCCGCGACGCGCATTCCGCTGACGGTGTGTCCGCTGTCGAACATCAAGCTGCGCGTCTTCGACAGCCTGGCCGAACACAGCCTGCCGGCGCTGCTGCAAGCCGGCCTGTGCGCCACGATCAACAGCGACGACCCGGCGTACTTCGGCGGCTACCTGAACCAGAACTTTGTCGAGACCTTCGAAGCCCTGCCTGCGCTCGGCGCGCGCGAAGCCCACACGCTCGCGCGTAACAGCTTTGAAGCCAGCTTCGCCAGTGCCGCCGACAAGGCGCGCTGGATCGCCGAGCTGGATGCGCATTTCGCCGCCGCCGCGACGGTATGAGAGACCCGTTGCCCGGCTACTCGGGCAAACCGCTCGCGGCCAAGCTCGGCATCGGCGAGGGCATGGACGTGCTGGCGATCAACCCGCCCGCCGAGTACGCGCAGTGGCTGGCGCCGCTGCCGCCGGGCGCGCGCATCGTCTCGCGGCGCAGCGCCGGCACGCGCTTCGTGCACCTGTTCGCCACGCAGCGTGCCGCGCTGGGGCAGGCTCTGCAGGATCAACGCAAGACCTTGCCGGCGGATGCAACGCTGTGGATCTCGTGGCCAAAGAAGAGCGCCAGGGTGGCGACCGACATCACCGAGGACACGATCCGCGAGCTGGCGCTGCCGCTGGGGTTTGTCGATGTGAAGGTGTGCGCGGTCAGCGAGGTCTGGTCGGGCCTCAAGCTGGTGGTGCGCAAGAGCCTACGTTGACAGCCCCGCGGTCGGCGGAGCCGCTTCCTTCTCGCTGACCAGGCAGACGAAGAGCGAGAGCACACCGCCCATCGACAGCAGCATCAGCGCGCCGATGCCCCAGACGATCCAGGCCACCAGCGGCGCATTGCTGCCGACCCAACCGAGGACGGTCTGCGCCAGGTCCGTCCCCACGCTGAGCAGTTGCTCCCAGCCGGGGAACCAGCGCTCGATCACATCGGCGTAAGGCACGTTCTTGATCAGGGCTTCAACGTTGTCGAGCCATTGTGGATCGATCGACAGCAGCGAGTACAAGCCCCAGGCAAGCAGCGTCCACAGCGCCATGCCGGTGAGCGTGAAGATCCAGATGGCGATGTGCATGTCGTCCCAACGAGAAGCCGCCGTGATGCCGCCGAATTGGAGCACCGGCTTGCGCATCATGCTCTCCTTACAATCCCGACTTGGACGTTGTCCTACAAGTGCCGCGTGCCACCGCGCGCTTGTGCTCCCAATCTGTGGCCATGTCGAGGACAACCATGCTCAAAAACCTCATCGGCGCGCCGCTGCTTGTCTTGTCGTGCGCGCTTGTGAACACCCCCACCTCCGCCGCCGAACCGCTCAAGGTCGGCTTCGTCTACGTCAGCCCCGTCGGTCAGGCCGGCTGGACCTACCAGCATGACCAGGCGCGGCAGGCCCTGGAGAAGTCGCTCGGCGCCCAGGTGCAGACGCGCTATGTCGAAGCTGTGCCGGAAGGCGCCGACGCCGAGCGCGTGATGCGCGAGATGGCGGCCGGCGGCACGCAACTGATCTTCGCGACGAGTTTCGGCTACCTCGAACCGGCGCTGCGCGTGGCGGCGGCTTTTCCGAAAGTCACGTTCGAGCATGCCGGCGGCTACAAGACCGCGCCCAACCTCAACACCTACAACGCCCGCTTCTACGAGGGCCGCTGGCTCGCTGGCTGGCTGGCTGGCAAGACGAGCAAGAGCGGCGTGGCCGGCTATGTGGCCGGCTTCCCGCTGCCCGAGGTCATCCAGGGCATCAACGCCTTTGCGCTGGGCATGCGCGCGGCCAACCCGAAGGCCACGGTGCGCGTGGCCTGGCTGGGCACCTGGTTCGATCCGCCGAAGGAGCGCGAAGCGGCGCTGGCGCTGATCGGCGGCGGCGCTGATTTGCTGGCCAACCACAGCGGCTCGCCGGCGGTGCCGCAGACGGCGCAGGAGCGCGGCGTCAAGGTCATCGGCTACCAGAGTGACATGAGCCGCTTTGCACCCGACGCGCAGTTGGCCGCCGTCACGTCCGACTGGAGCGGCCACTACACACGCGTCGCGCAAGCGGTGGCCGCCGGCACGTGGAAGCCGCAGCCGACGTGGGGCGGCATGAAGGACGGCATGGTGCGGCTGTCGGCCGTGCATGCCAGCGTGCCCACCGACGTGAAGCGCGAACTCGCGGCACGCGAGAAGGCGCTCATCGCCGGCACGGCCGGCCCCTTCGTCGGCCGCCTGGTCGACCAGGACGGCCTCGTGCGCCAGGAGCGCGGCGCGCTCGGCGACGAGGCGATCGCGAAGATGGATTGGTTCGTGCAAGGTATCGTCGGCAATCTTCCGAAATGAAGGAGTGACGATGCGACGTTGGCTGATCGGACTGACCCTCGCGCTTGCCGCAGCAGGCGTGTCCGCGCAAGGCAAGACCCTGCGCTTCGCCAGCGCGTTCGATCCGCAGAGCATGGACCCGCATGCGCTGGCGTTGCTCTACCACTCGCGCGTCGTCACGCAGATCTATGAAGGCCTGGTCAACCGCGGCAAGGACTACAAGCTCGAACCGTCGCTGGCCACGTCGTGGGAGATGACTGGCCCGACGACCTGGCGCTTCAAGCTGCGCCCCGGCGTCAAG
>JANOEG010000285.1:0-4136 GCA_031413095.1 Burkholderiales bacterium
TGTCGGCGGCGATTTCCTTCATCGACAGGATCGGCCCACAGGGAATGCCATGCTTGTTCAGGATGTCCATGGCCTCGAACTTGGTCTTGGTCATGCTCCACTGCTCGATGCGCCCGAAGATCGGCTTCAGGTGCAGCAGCCGCGCCTGTGGCGTCGCGTAGGCCTCGTCGGTGATCCATGCGGGCTCGCCGATCACATTGCACACCGCCGGCCACACCGCGGCCTGGGTGATGAAGTAGATGTAGGCGTTGGGGTCGGTCTCCCAGCCCTTGCACTTCAGGATCGAGCCCGGCTGGCCACCGCCGGATGCATTGCCGGCGCGCGGCACGGCGGCGCCGAACTTGCCGTCCGGGTACTGCGGGTATTCGTGCAGCGTGTGCGTGCGCTCCAGGCGCTGCTGGTCACGCAGCTTGACGCGGCACAGGTTGAGCACCGCGTCCTGCATTGGCGCCAGCACCTTCTGGCCGCGGCCCGTGCGCTGGCGCTGGTAGAGCGCGGCGACGATGCCGAGCGCCAGGTGCACGCCCGTGCCGCTGTCGCCGATCTGCGCGCCGGTGACCAGCGGCGGGCCGTCGTCGAAGCCAGTGGTCGAGGCCGCACCGCCAGCGCACTGGGCCACGTTCTCATAGACCTTGCAACTCTCGAAGGGCCCCGGGCCGAAGCCCTTGACCGAGGCCACGATCATGCGCGGGTTGAGGCCCTGGATGTGCTCCCAGGTGATGCCCATGCGCTCCAGGGCACCGGGCGCAAAGTTCTCCACCAGCACGTCGCAGGTCTTGATCAATCGGTCGAGCACAGCCAGGCCGCTGGCCTTCTTGGTGTTGATCGTGATCGAGCGCTTGTTGTGGTTGAGCATCGTGAAGTACAGGCCATCGACGCCCGGTATGTCGCGCAACTGGCCCCGCGTGGCGTCGCCCTCGCCCGGCCGCTCGACCTTGATCACGTCGGCGCCCAGCCAGGCCAGCAACTGGGTGCAGGTCGGACCGGATTGGACGTGGGTGAAGTCGAGGATGCGGACGCCGTCGAGTGCCTTGCTCATGGCCTCGATCCTAGGCCTTCGAGGCGAGCTGGACTTCGAGTTCGGTCAGGCGTTTCTTCAGCGCGCGCTCTTCGTTGAAGCGGCTGCTCTCGTCGCGGATGATCGACGCGATCGAACTGACTTTGCCGTCGGGTGTGTAAAGCATGGCGACGGTGAAGGCGATCGACATCGTGTGGCCATCCTTGTGCACCGCCGGCACGCGCAGCACGTCATGGCCGTATTTGGTGATCCCCGTGGCCATCGTCTTCTCGTAGCCGTCCCAGTGGCGCTTGCGCAGGCGCTCGGGGATGATCATGTCCATCGTCTTGCCGAGCACGTCCACTTCAGCGTGGCCGAACATGCGTTCGCACGCCGGGTTCCATAGCGTGATGGCGCCTTGCGCGTCGCAGACCATCACAGCGTCGCCGACGGCCGCGATGAGGGCGTCGAGGTCGATTGATGTGGTCATACGTGTTGCTCCAAGCAACCGCCGCGGATCGGGCTCTGCCCGGCCGCTGGCGGTGCCCCCTTGAGGGGGAAGCGGCTCAGCCGCTTCGGGGGTGGGCCGATCAGACCGCCTTGACTTCGTGCATCGCCGCGATCTGCTGCGCCGAGTAGCCGAGCTCGGCCAGCAACTCATCGGTGTGCTCGCCCAGCAGCGGCGACGCGGTGACGTTGGGCTTGGTGTCCGAGAACTTGATCGGGCTGCCCACCGTCCAGTACGAGCCGCGCACCTTGTGCGGCACTTCGACGATCGAGCCGCTGGCGCGCAGCGACTTGTCGTGCAGCAGCTCCTTCATCGACAAAACCGGCGAGCACGGAATGTCGAACTTGCGGAAGATGTCGACCGCCTCGAACTTGGTCTTGTCGGCGATGAAGGCTTCGATGAAGCCGAAGATCTCCATGATGTGCGGCTGGCGGCCACGCGGCGTGTTGTAGGCCGGGTCGTCCTTCCACTCGGGCTTGCCGAGCGCGTCGCAGATCGGGCCCCAGGCATGGCCCTGGATCGTGAAGTAGATGTAGGCGTTGGGGTCGGTCTCCCAGCCCTTGCACTTCAAGATCCAGCCCGGCTGACCGCCGCCGCCGGCATTGGCGCCGCGCGGCACCACGCCGTCCTTGAAAGCCTCCATCTCGTGCGGGTACTGCGGGTACTCTTCCAGGTAGCCGACCTTGTCCAGGCGCAGCTGGTCGCGCATCTTCACGCGGCACAAGTTCAGCACCGAATCCTGCATCGAGACCGAGACCTTCTGGCCCTTGCCGGTTTTCTGCTTGCCGATGTAGGCGGTCAGGATGCCGATGGCAAGGTGCATGCCGGTGTTGGAGTCGCCGAGCGCGGCCGACGAGATCGTCGGGCCGGAGTTCTCGCCCTTCCAGTAGCCCGTGGTCGAGGCCGCGCCGCCGGCGCATTGCGCCACGTTTTCGTAGACCTTCAGGTCTTCGTAGTGGTGGCCGTCACTGAAGCCCTTGACCGAAGCCAGGATCATCGCGGGGTTGAGCGACTGGATGTGCTCCCACGTGAAGCCCATGCGGTCGAGCGCGCCCGGGCCGAAGTTCTCGACCATGACGTCGCACTCTTTAATCAGCTTCTCGAGCACCGCCTTGCCTTCGGCCTTCTTGGTGTCGAGCGTCAACGAGCGCTTGTTGCTGTTGAGCATCGTGAAGTAGAGGGCGTCGGCTTCGGGGATGTCACGCAGTTGGCTGCGCGTCACGTCGCCGGAGCCCGGGCGCTCGACCTTGATCACGTCGGCGCCGAACCAGGCCAGCAACTGGGTGCAGGCCGGGCCGGCTTGCACGTGCGTGAAGTCGATGATCTTGATGCCCTGGAGGGGAAGTTGCCCAGACATGTGAATTGCTCCTTGAGTGCTCTTGCGGAAAAAAATTACTTCTTGACGGCGGCGCTGGGGTTCAGGCTCGTGATGCGACCGCTCTCGGTACCCGCAGTTTCGTCGATGATGGCGTTGATCAGCGTCGGCTTGCGCGACCGGATGGCTTCTTCCATGCCTTTGCGCAGTTCGGCCGGTGTCGTCGCATAGACACCCACGCCGCCGAACGCCTCCATCAGCTTCTCGTAGCGCGCGTCCTTGACGAACACCGTGGGCGCGACGTCGCTGCCGCCGGAGAGGTTCTTGTCGGTGCCCTTGTACACGCCGTTGTTGTTCATGATGACGACGCACACCGGCAGGTTGTAGCGGCAGATCGTCTCGACCTCCATGCCGGAGAAGCCGAACGCGCTGTCGCCCTCGATCGCGATCACCGGCTGGCCCGACTCCACCGCGGCGGCTACGGCGAAGCCCATGCCGATGCCCATCACGCCCCAGGTGCCGACGTCCAGACGCTTGCGCGGCTTGTACATGTCGACGATCGAGCGCGTGAAGTCCAGCGCGTTGGCGCCTTCGTTGACCAGCATCGCCTCGGGGTTGGCCTTGACGATGTCACGCACCACGGCCAGTGCGCTGTGGAAGTTCATCGGCTTCGGATCTTTGGCCAGCGTCTCGGCCATCTTGGCGACGTTCTTGTTCTTCTTGTCGGCCACCGCATTCAGCCACTCGGCCGGCGGCTTGGGCCAGTGGTTGCCGAGGCCAGCCAGCAGCGCAGCGACGCACGACCCGATATCGCCGACCACCGGCGCATCGATGCGCACGTTGCTGTCGGCCTCGGTCGGCGAGATGTCGATCTGGATGAACTTCTGGCCGCCCCAGGCCTTGTGGTCGCCGCCGCCCCAGGTCTTGCCCTTGCCGTGCGAGAGCAGCCAGTTCAGGCGTGCGCCGACCAGCAAGACCACGTCGGCTTCGGGCAGGACGTACGAGCGCGCGGCCGACGCCGACAGCTCGTGCGTGTCGGGCAACAGGCCCTTGGCCATCGACATCGGCAGATACGGGATGCCGGTTTTCTCGACCAGGGTGCGGATGTCGGCGTCGGCGCGCGCATACGCGGCGCCCTTGCCGAGGAGGATCAGCGGCTTCTTTGCGCCCTTCAGCAGATCGAGCGCGCGCTGCACAGCGTCGGGCGCCGGCAAATACTAATTTTGACATCCAAATCCAAAACTTATCGATCTTAGATACGACCGAATCGATTGAAATTCAGCGGCCCTGGGTTTTTTAGACTAACTTTTTCGATT
>JANOEG010000286.1:0-2916 GCA_031413095.1 Burkholderiales bacterium
GCGTGCTTTCCAGGCGGCGCTCGATGGCCTGGCGATAGGACGCCGCCTGCGTGCGCCAATCGGTGCCGCTGTCGAGGTGCGGCACGGGCGACAACGCATGGAACGCATCGCAGCCGGGCGGCGCCATCGACGAGTCGCTGGCGGTCGGCCGGTGCAGGTAGAGGCTGAAGTCATCCGCCAGGTGGTGGCGTTTGAAGATGTCCTCGAGCAGCCCTTCATAACGCGGCCCGAGCACCATCGTGTGGTGCGGCACGTCGTGGTACTGGCGGTTGGTGCCGAAGTACCAGACGAACAGGCTCATCGAGTAGCGCGCGCGGTCGAGCTTGCGATCGCTCCAGACCTTGCGGTGCTCGGGTGCGACGAGGTTGCGGTAGGTCCATGCGGTGTCGGCGTTGCTGACCACGATGTCGGCATCAAGGCGCTCGCCGTTGGACAACTCGACGCCGCTGGCGCGGCCACTCGTCGTGACGATGCGCTGCACTTGCGTGTTGCAACGCACGCTCACACCGAGTTGCGCCAGCAGCTTGACGAGGCCGGTGACCAGCGCGCCGGTGCCGCCCATGGCCCAGTGCACGCCGAAGCGGCGCTCGAGCATGTTGATCAGGCTGTAGGTGCAAGTCACGGCTGACGGGTTGCCGCCGATCAGCAGCGGGTGGAATGAAAAGACGATGCGCAGCTTCGGGTCGCGGATGTGGCTGTTGACCATGCCGCGGATCGAGCGCCACGAGCGCATGCGCACCAGCGCGGGAATCGCCGACACGAGGTCGCGCAGCGAATCGAAGGGCGTGGCGCCGAGCTCCTCGAAGCCGATGCGGTAGCAGCGCTCGGCCTCGGCCATGAAGCGCTCGTAGCCGGGCAGGTCAGCAGGGGAAAAGCGTGCCACTTCGGCGCGCATGTGCTCGGGGTCGCCGTTGTAGTCGAACCAGGTGCCGTCGTCGAAGCGGATGCGGTAGAAGGGGTCGAGCGGCTTCAATGTCACGTCGTCGGCCAGCTTGCGGCCGGCCAGCGCCCACAGTTCTTCGAACAGTTGCGGCACCGTGACGATGGTCGGCCCGGCGTCGAAGGTGTAGCCGGCTTCGCGGTGCACATAGGCCCGCCCGCCGGGGGCGTCGAGCTTTTCCAGCACTTGAACGCGCCAGCCTTTGCAGGCCAAGCGCACCGCGGCAGCGAGGCCGCCGAAGCCGGCGCCGATGACGATCGCGGTCGGTGCACCGTCGCGCGCCAACAAGAGTTCAGGACTGTCAGGTTTCATGGGGTCGTGGACGCCGATCGCATGGCCCAGCGCCACAACAACGTGGGTGGCAGCGGGGTGACCAGCAAGACATGTTCGATCAGCGCCAGCACGAGCATCGAGGCCACGAGCAGCAGGCCGGTCCGCTCGGCGCCACTGGCGTCGATGGCCGACGTGATCATCGCCACCGCGACGATGGTGCCGGCGAGCACCGACAGCGGCAGCAGCGCATTGATCTTGCGGCGGCGGAAATAGCTGGCCAGGTACAGCAAGTGCGGCGGCAAGAACTCCTCGCCGCGGTTGCGCACGCCGAGGAAGAGGTTGAATTTGGCCGACAGGCGCATCACCCACAACAAGGCAAAGGTCCACGTGGCAACCTGGTTGGTACCGCCCCAGGTGAGGGCCGCGATGACGATGCCCATGCCGATGAGGGCCAGCTCATGCCAGAGGATCACTTGCACAGCCTCGTTGAAGCGCGTCGGGCCGTGCAGCGGCTCGCTGCACGCGTCTTTGCGCGGGCCGGTGAGCCAGCCGGTGAGGAAGGTCAGCTCGTGCCAGCCCCAGACCAGCACGGCGCAGGTGAAGGCGGCGTAGGCTCCCGACACGCTGGTGTTGTGCGCGCTCTTGGCGATGCAGACCAGCGCGCCGAGCGCGATGGCCGTCGAGATGCCCAGGCTCCACCGAAACGTGCCGCGCGGCATGCCGTCGAGCAACATCACCACGCCGGTGCCAAGCCACCAGATGGCGATGGCGAAGAGGGGCGGCAGCGCGTACTCCATCGAGCTACCAGGCGGGGGCGACGCGCATCTGTACCGGCAGGTCATGCCGATGCACCGGATGCAGGTAGAGCTTGGCGAAGGTGGTCACGCCGACCAAAGCCCAACCAGCGCGCTTGACGAGGCCCATCACACCACCCTGCGCCCTGGCGCGTGTGATGCCGTCGCTGGCTTCGAGCAGGCGGCGAAAGCCGGCGCGGAACGCGTCGCTGTTCGTGTCGAGCGAGATCGGGAAGACCTGTTTGCTGATCTCGGTCGTGATGTCGAACACCGTGTAGTCGTACTGGTCCGGATCGATCCCCATCGCGATGTGCAGGGCCGGCCGCGTGTGGTCGCGCACGAACATCGTCGCGTAGACGGCGAGCAGGAAGAAGCGCACCCAGAGCAGGTTCGCGCCGCGCAGCAGGCTCGGATTGGCGCGCATGATCAGCGCAAACGATTCGCCGTGGCGGAATTCGTCGTTGCACCAGCGTAGGAACCATTTGAAGATCGGGTGGAAGCGCTTGTCGGGATGGCGCTCCAGCTGGCGGAAGATCGTGATGTAGCGCGCGTAGCCGATCTTCTCCGACAGATACGTGGCGTAGAAGATGTACTTGGGCTTGAAGAAGGTGTACTTCTTGGTCGACTTCAGGTTGGCCAGGTCGACGCCCAGCCCATAGTCGCGCAGCGAGGCATTGATGAAGTTGGCATGCCGCGATTCGTCGCGCGTCATGTAGGTCATCAACTGTTTGATGTCCGGGTTGTCGACGTTCTTGCGAATCTCGTTGTAGAGCACGCAGCCCGAATACTCACTGGTGATCGAGCTGACCAGAAAGTCGAGGAACTCCTGTTGCAGCTCGGGCGAGAGTTGCTTGATCTCGTCCTTGAAGGTCGCATCACGCTGGAAATGGTCGTGGTTGTTGTCGCCCT
>JANOEG010000287.1:0-2208 GCA_031413095.1 Burkholderiales bacterium
CACGCCGGCATCGGGTTGAACACAAACGGCAAGGCTCGTAGCATTCATGTCGGACTCCTTCGCGTCATGTGCCGACACCCGCACCACGCGACGCCGGCTGGTACTCTGATACCGAAATGCGCGGCGGAGTCCATCCCATCACTCGAGCGGCCCAAAAGGCTGCGCCTTTTGTGCACCCCTCATGTCGAACGTTGGGCGTCACAGGTTCAGATCGCGCGACAATTCGGTCTCAGTCATCCTGGAGGCTCCGTATGCAGCTAACCGCCGTGCTCACTCCCGCCGAGGAGGGTGGCTTCGTCGCGCTTAATCCTGAGACTGGAACAACAACCGAAGGCGACACCGTTGAGGAAGCAGTCGCCAACCTGACGGAAGCCACTGCCTTGTACTTGGCAGAGTTCCCGCTGCCCTCTGCTGGCCACCCGGTTATCACCACGTTCACCGTGCCTGAACCGGTGCATGCCTAAGCTGCCCCACATTTCAGGCGCCGAGGTTCAGCGCGGTCTTGAGCGTTTGGGGTTCGTCAAGGTACGTCAGAGCGGCAGCCACGTCGTCATGAAACGCGAGGCCAAGGGCTGCGTGGTTCCAATGCACAAAGAGGTCAAGGTCGGCACTCTGGCCGGCATCCTGCGGCAGGCCGAGGTTTCGCCAGAAGAATTTTTGGCGGCGCTGCAAGGGTGACGCCCAACCCGTCGATCGAGCGGACAGTCAAAAGGAAGCTTCGCTGCCTTTTGACTGTCCGCTCATCTCCAACGTTACGCGCGCGCTCACCCGCAGCGCCGTGCCTCTGTCCGATGCTCCCGTCTCTGCACGATTGCCCATGACCCTCGCTGACGCCTGCATCCTCGTCGCCTGCCTGCTTCCTATCGCTTGCGCAGGCATCGCCAAGTCTCGTGGCTTCGGCAAGCCTCGGCGCGAAGGCGGCTTCGACAACCACAACCCGAGGCACTGGTTGGCGGGCCTGCAAGGCTGGCAGTCCCGGGCACACGCTGCACAGCTCAACAGCTTCGAGGCCTTGCCTGTCTTCATCGCGGGTGTTTTGGTCGCCCAGCGGCTCAACGCATCTCAGGCGACAGTCAACGCCCTGGCGATCGCCTTCGTGCTGTTTCGCGTGGGTTTTATCGGGGCCTATCTGGCAGATCGAGCCAAGCTCAGGTCGCTCCTGTGGTCGTTCGCGCTGATCTGCAGCATCGCCTTGTTTTTCGTGGGCTGAGCGGCCTGGTTCTGCCACAGGTTTATGGACTCTCCCAAACTCAAGGTCGGCCGACCGATCACCCCAGAGCAGTTCGATGACCTGAGCGACGAGCAGCTGGCTCGGCTCGTGCCGAAGGCCTATCGCGAGTACTTTCCGGGCAAGCACTTCTGCGCCGACGGGCACTTCTACCTGCACGACGGCACGGCCTGGTGCTTCTATCGCGGCGGCTTCCTCGACGGGTAGCGCGCTGAGACCCAGCCCGGCGCCTTGACCTTCTTCGGCCGCACCCAGCCGGCAATCGTCACCTGCCTCGCCCGCGCCACGGTGAGCTGACCGGCCGGCGCTGGCTTGTTGATCGTCGAGCCGCCGCCGATCGTTGCGCCGTCGCCGAGCGTCACCGGCGCGACGAGCACGCAGTTGCTGCCGACGTGCACGTCGTTGCCGATCACGGTGCGGTGCTTGTTGGCGCCGTCGTAGTTGGCGGTGATGCTGCCGGCGCCGAAGTTGACGCGCTCGCCGACCGTCGAATCGCCCAGGTAGGCGAGGTGATTCGCCTTCGCGCCTTTTGCCAGCGTGCTGTTCTTGACCTCGACGAAGTTGCCGATGTGCACCTCCGGCCCGAGCGCGGCGCCGGGGCGAAGGCGCGCGTACGGGCCGATCAGCGCACCGGCGCCGACCGTCGCGCCTTCGATGTGCGTGAACGGGTGGATGACCGCGCCGGCGTCGATGCGCGCGTCGCGGATCACGCAGTGCGCGCCGATGCTGACGTTGTCGGCCAGCGTCACATCGCCTTCGAAGACGCAGCCGACGTCGATGCTCACGTCCTGGCCGCAGGTGAGCGTGCCGCGTTGATCGAAGCGCGCCGGGTCGGCAAAGCGCACGCCGTGGCTTTCCATCAGCGCCTCGGCCTGGCGGCGCTGGAAGCGGCGCTCGAGGTCGGCGAGCTGTAGCGGGCTGTTGACACCGAGCACTTCGGTGTCGCTCTTGGCCTGCGTGGCCACCACCGGCACGCCCTC
>JANOEG010000288.1:0-4799 GCA_031413095.1 Burkholderiales bacterium
GTGGATTCAATGTTCCTGCCATTAGAAGAACGCCTGCAACCCCGTTTGCGCCCGTCCCAGGATCAACGCATGCACGTCATGTGTCCCCTCGTACGTGTTCACCGTCTCCAGGTTGATCATGTGCCGGATCACGTGGTACTCGTCGTGAATCCCGTTGCCGCCGTGCATGTCGCGTGCGGTGCGGGCGATGTCGAGGCTCTTGCCGCAGCTGTTGCGCTTGATCAGTGAAATCATCTCGGGCGCGGCCTGGCCTTCGTCCATCAGGCGGCCGACGCGCAGGCAGCCTTGCAGCGCCAGCGTGATTTCGGTCTGCATGTCGGCGAGTTTCTTCTGGATCAACTGGTTCTGCGCCAGCGGGCGGCCGAACTGTTGGCGGTCCATCGTGTACTGGCGTGCGGCGTGCCAGCAGAACTCGGCCGCGCCGAGTGCGCCCCAGGCGATGCCGTAGCGCGCCTTGTTCAGGCAGCCGAACGGACCCTTCAAGCCATTGACGTTCGGCAGCAGGTTGGCCTCGGGCACGAACACGTCGTCCATGACGATCTCGCCGGTGATGCTGGCGCGCAGGCTCATCTTGCCTTCGATCTTCGGCGCGGTCAGGCCCTTCATGCCCTTGTCGAGGATGAAACCGTGGATGGCTTCCTGGCCGCCGACCTTGCCGTCGGGGTCGACCTTCTTCGCCCAGACGACGAAGACGTCGGCGATCGGTGAGTTCGTGATCCACATCTTGCTGCCCTTCAAGATGTAGCCACCATCGGCGGGTTTGGCGCGCGTGGCCATGCTCGCCGGGTCGCTGCCGTGGTTGGGTTCGGTCAGGCCGAAGCAGCCGATCCATTCGCCGGTGGCGAGCTTGGGCAAATACTTCTGCCGCTGCGCTTCGTTGCCGTAGGCGTGGATCGGGTGCATCACCAGGCTGCTCTGCACGCTCATCGCGCTGCGGTAGCCGCTGTCCACACGCTCGACCTCGCGCGCAACGAGGCCGTAGCAGACGCTGTTCAGGCCGGCGCAGCCATAGCCTTCGATGGTGGTGCCGAGCAGGCCGAGGGCGCCCATCTCGTTCATGATCTCGCGGTCGAACTTTTCATGGCGCGCCGCCATCAGCACGCGGGTCTGCAGTTTTTCCTGGCAGTAGGCGTTGGCGGCGTCGCGCACCGCGCGCTCGTCGTCGGTGAGTTGGGCGTCGAGGAGGAAAGGGTCTTCCCAGTTGAACTTGGCGGCCATGGCGGGTCTCTCTCTATAGTGGCGTGCTGCGAGTGTAAAGAACGGCGGCTCGGCGCGACTGACGGCTTTCCCAGGAGAAAACTTCATCATGTCCAACATCCAATCCATCACCCTCGGCGGCGGCTGCTTCTGGTGCACGGAAGCGGTGTACGAAAACGTCGAAGGCGTCACCGCGGTCGAGTCCGGCTACAGCAACGGCCACGTGGCGAATCCGAGCTACGAGCAGGTCTGCGGCGGCGACACCGGCCACAACGAAGTCGTCAAGGTCAGCTTCGACGCCGATCGAATCTCGCTGTCGGACGTGCTGGAGATCTTCTTCCACATCCACGACCCGACAACGCTGAATCGCCAGGGCAACGATGCCGGCACGCAGTACCGCTCGGGCATCTACTTCGAAAGCGCCGAGCAGGAGCGCGTGGCGCGCGAGGTCTGGGCCACGGCGAATGCGGCGCACAAGGGCAAGGTGGTGACGGAGATCAAACCACTGGCCAACTACAGCAAGGCCGAGGCGTATCACCAGCACTACTTCGCGCGCAACCCCGGCGCCGGCTATTGCGCGTTCGTCGTCGCGCCGAAGGTCGAAAAGTTCAAGAAGACCTTTGCGTCGCACTTGAGGAAAGGCTGACGCGGCTCGATGTTGGCGCTGCACGGTCTGGAATTTGCGTGGAGCGCCGCATCGTCGGCGCTTTGCTTTGCCGACTTTGAAGCAGAGCAGGGCGCACAGGTCCTGCTGCGGGGGCCGTCGGGCTCGGGCAAGAGCACCTTGTTGGCGTTGATCGCCGGATTGCTGACGCCGCGCACCGGGCGCGTGGTCGTCGGCGGTACGGACGTGGGTGCCTTGCCGCGCGGCCAGCGTGACGCCTGGCGCGGTCAGGCACTGGGTTTCGTACCGCAGCGCCTGCACCTCAGCGAAAGCCTCACGGTCGCGGAGAACCTGGCGCTGCCGTTCATTGCCTGCGGCGCAGCGGTGGACAACACGCGCGTGGGTTTGTTGTTGGAGCGCTTGGGCCTGACGGCGCTCAGCGCGCGCCGTCCGCATGAGTTGTCCGTTGGTCAGGCGCAGCGTGTGGCGCTGGCGCGCGCGCTGATGCGCCAGCCGCGCGTGCTGCTGGCCGACGAGCCGACTGCGAACCTCGACGATCCGATGAGCGACGCGGTGATCGGCTTGCTGGCCGAATCGGCGAAAGAGACGAACGCCACGCTCGTGATCGCCACGCACGATGCGCGGGTGGCGGCTCGCATGCCGGGCGCGAGTGTCCTGGCTCTCGCGTCATGAGACTGATTGCCCTCGCTTGGCGCTACCTCTGGGCGCGTCCGCTCGTGGCGTCGTTGAACCTGGCGCTGCTCGCGCTCGGCGTCGCGGCGATGGGCTTCGTCATCATCGTCGGCGAACAGGTCGAGCGCGGCGTGCAGCGCGATTTGGCAGGCATCGACCTCGTCGTCGGCGCCAAAAGCAGCCCGCTGCAACTCATCCTCGCCGGCGTGTTCCACATCGATGTTCCCAGCGGCAACATCCCGCGCAGCGCCATCAAGACGCTGCTCGAGCATCCGCTGGTGGGCCGCGTGGTGCCGCTGTCGCTCGGCGACAGCCTGAAGGGGTTTCGCATCGTCGGCACGACCCTGCAATACCCGGCGCTGTATGGCGTGCAGTTGGCCGAGGGTGCGTTCTGGACCGAGAAACTCGAAGCCGTGCTCGGTGCCGACGTCGTGCGCGACACCGGCTTGAGAGTCGGCGACACGTTCGCCGGCACGCACGGCCTCGGCGCCAGCGGTGAAGCGCATGGCGACACGCCCTACAAGGTGACCGGCCGCCTCGCGCGTTGCGGCTGCGTGCTCGACCGCTTGGTGCTGACGGATCTGCAATCGGTGTGGGCGGTGCACGAAACCGCGTTGGCTGTGGATGACGAAGACCGCAAGCTGCTCGAAGCCGAGCGCGAGGTGACGCTGCTGCTGGTTGGCTACCGCTCGCCGCTGGCGGCCGTGTCGGTGCCACGCTGGGTCAACGCGCAGGACGCGTTGCAGGCGGCGGCGCCTGCCTTGGAGTCGGCGCGGCTGCTGCGAATGGTCGGCGCGGGCACCGATGTGCTACAGGGCTTTGGCATCGTCTTGATGCTGGCCGCGGCGGCGAGCGTTTTCGTTGGCCTGGTGCATGCCGTGCGCGAACGTGAGCCCGATCTGGCGATGCTGCGCATGCTCGGCGCGCCGCCGCGTCGCGTCGCATCGCTGGTGTTTGCGGAGGCGCTCCTGCTGGCCTTGCTCGGTGCAGCGCTCGGCCTGTTGCTGGCGCAGGGCTTGACAGCCGTGTTAGCTTGGGAGATGGCGCGTCAACGCTCGCTCCATGTCATGGCGTGGTGGTGGTCGCTGCCGCTGCTCTGGTTGTTCGTGGGCACATTGCTGTTGGCCTTGCTGGCCGCAGCAGTTCCGGCGTGGCGGGCGCTGCGTCTGGATGTTTCGCGCCTGATGCAGGCGCCTCGGTAGTCAACATTTTTGGGAGTCGTTCGATGAAGTTCCATGCAGTCGCGCTGGCAGCGCTTTTTTTTGCAGGCGCAGCGTTGGCGCAGACCAAGCCCGCGGCGATGAGCGATGACGCCAAGAAGGACGTTGTGCGCCACCGCGCCATGGCGGCGGCGCACGAGGCCGCGGCCAAGTGCCTGGAGGCCGGCAAGACCGAGGACGTGTGCCACAAGGAGCTTCAGGCATCATGCAAAGGCTTGGCCATCGGCAAGTACTGCGGCATGCGCCACGAGCATTGATCGGAAAACGTCATGAAGCGATTGCTCAAACCCGTTGTCGCGTTGATCGTCGGCAGCGCCTTTTCCGCGTTGGCGGCGGCCCAACTTGCGCCGCCGATCGAGCAGCGTGTGCCGCCGAAGGCGCCTGCGTCGGCAGCGTCCGGCCAGGGCGCGGGCTTTCACGATCCGCGCAGCCTGGTCAAACCACTCGAAGAACGCGATGGTGTCTTGTCATGGAAGCTGCTCTCGTCCGTCGAAACGAAGACGGAGAAGAACCGCATGGCACCGGTCTTCCCCGCTCCGGTGAAGGCGATGAACGACAAGACGGTGCGCGTGCAGGGCTTCATGATGCCGCTCGAACCGGGTGACCGGCAGAAGCACTTCCTGCTCTCGGCTGTGCCGACGACCTGCGGCTTCTGCGTGCCCGCCGGCCCACAGGGTCTGATCGAGGTTCGCAGCAAGATCCCCGTGAAGTACACGATCGAGCCGGTGACCATCGAAGGCAAGTTCGCGGCGCTGGAGAACGATCAGTACGGACTGTTCTACCGCGTCACCGACGCGACCCCCGCGCCCTGATGTTGTTTCTGGGCGCCGTTCGCCGCCGCAGCACCGCGCTCCTCGCGGCGCTGGCGCTGCTGCTCGCGCAGGCTGTCGGCCTGGCGCACGGCGTGGCGCACCCGCAGGCTGGTGGCTTCGCCGCTGCCAGCGCTGAACACGACCACGATCACGAGCGCAGCGCCTTCGACGGACACCACGACGAAGGCTCTGCGCAATGCCAGCTGCTTGACCAACTGAGCCACGCCGATGGCGTGACGCCGTCGCTGCAGGGCTGTGCGTTTGCACTGCCCG
>JANOEG010000289.1:0-3482 GCA_031413095.1 Burkholderiales bacterium
CGTTCTTCCAGCTCTACACCACGCTCGGCATGATGGACACGCACATGGCGGTGGCGCTTGCCCACCTGCTGTTCAACGTGCCGCTCGCAGTGTGGATTCTTGAAGGCTTCATGAGCGGCGTGCCGCGCGAAATCGACGAGACGGCCTACATCGACGGCTACTCGTTCCCGCGTTTCTTCCTCACCATCTTCATTCCGCTGATCAAGGCCGGCGTCGGCGTGGCGGCGTTCTTCTGCTTCATGTTCTCGTGGGTCGAGCTGCTGATGGCGCGCACGCTGACCAGCGTCGACGCCAAGCCGATCGTCGCCGTGATGACGCGCACCGTGTCGGCCTCGGGCATGGACTGGGGCGTGTTGGCGGCTGCCGGGGTGCTGACCATCGTGCCCGGCGCGATCGTCATCTGGTTCGTGCGGCACTACATCGCGAAGGGTTTCGCGATGGGCCGCGTGTAAGGGAGCCAACGATGTTCGACTGGATGGCCTGGACCCTGCCCGTCGCGGTGTTCTTCACCTGCATCGTGCTGATGCTGGCAGGCATGACGGTGTGGGAGCTCAAATCGCCGACGACGCTGCGCAAAGGCTGGCTGCCGATCGCGACCACGCGGGGAGATCGCTTGTTCATCGGCCTGCTGGCGGCCGCCTATGTGAACCTGGCGTTCGTCGCAGTCAGCGAGAAGATGGTCGCCTGGTTTGACCTGTCGAGCGAACCGTCGATCTGGATCAGTTTTGTGCTGTCGATGTTTTTGCTGGGTTTCATCTTGCGCAAGGGCTGAACCAACACACCCTCGGCTGATTTCACAGCGTCACGATTTCAAACGGCAGCCGGCCACCCTTCCCAACCGGATCTGCCTCAAACCATCAGCGGGAAGTTTCAGAGGAGACCTGAGATGAGACGTTCACTTTCGATGTACTCGCTTTCAGCAGTGGGGGCGGTGGCGTTGATGCTCACCGCTTGCGGCAAGAAAGAAGAGCCCAAGGCTGCGGCGCCGGCAGCGGTACCTGCGGCCACGGCGGCTGCAACTGCGGCCGCGCCTGCGGCCACCGGCGCCGAGGCCACCGCGAAGAAATGGATCGACAGCGAATTCCAGCCGTCGACGCTGTCCAAAGATCAGCAAGCCGCCGAGATGAAATGGTTCATCGACGCCGCGGCCAAGTTGAAGGCTAAAGGCGTCAATGAGATCTCGGTGGTGTCGGAGACGATCACGACGCACGAGTACGAGAGCAAGACGATGGCCAAGGCCTTCGGCGAGATCACCGGCATCACCGTCAAGCACGACCTGATCCAGGAAGGCGACGTGGTCGAGAAGCTGCAGACCTCGATGCAATCGGGCAAGTCGATCTACGACGGCTGGATCAGCGACTCGGACCTGATCGGCACCCACTACCGCTACGGCAAGATCCTGGCGCTGTCGGACTACATGGAAGGCGCCGGCAAGGAGTTCACCAACCCGGGCCTGGACTTGAAGGACTTCATCGGCACCAGCTTCACCACGGCGCCGGACAAGAAGCTCTACCAGTTGCCCGACCAGCAGTTCGCCAACCTGTACTGGTTCCGTGCCGACCTGTTCGCCAAGCCCGATCTGCAAGCCAAGTTCAAGGCCAAGTACGGCTACGACCTGGGCGTGCCGCTGAACTGGAGCGCCTACGAAGATATCGCCGCCTTCTTCACCAATGACGTGAAGCAGATCGACGGCAAGCCGATCTATGGCCACATGGACTACGGCAAGAAGGACCCGTCGCTGGGCTGGCGCTTCACCGATGCCTGGTTGTCGATGGCAGGCACGGCCGACATCGGCATCCCGAACGGCAAGCCGGTCGACGAGTGGGGCATCCGGACCACGGCCGACGGCTGCACACCGCTCGGTGCCTCGGTCGCCCGCGGCGGTGCGACGAACTCGCCGGCGGCTGTTTATGCGCTGACCAAGTACATCGACTGGATGAAGAAGTACTCGCCCAAGGAAGCCATCGGCATGACCTTCGGCGAAGCCGGCCCGGTGCCCGCGCAGGGCCAGATCGCGCAGCAGATCTTCTGGTACACGGCTTTCACGGCCGACATGATCAAGAAGGGCCTGCCGGTCGTCAACGAAGACGGCACACCGAAGTGGCGCATGGCCCCCGGCCCCAATGGCCCGTACTGGAAGCAAGGCATGCAGAACGGCTACCAGGACGTCGGCTCGTGGACTTTCTTCAAGGACCACGACGCCAACAAGACGGCAGCGGCCTGGCTGTACGCGCAGTTCGTGACTTCGAAGACGACGTCGCTGAAGAAGACCATCGTCGGCCTGACGCCGATCCGCGAGTCCGACATCCAGAGCCAGGCAATGACCGACATGGCGCCCAAGCTCGGCGGTCTGGTCGAGTTCTACCGCAGCCCGGCGCGCGTGGCCTGGACGCCGACGGGCGGCAACGTTCCCGACTATCCGAAGCTGGCGCAGCTGTGGTGGAAGAACGTGGCCGTGGCGGTGACGGGAGAAAAGACGCCGCAGGCCGCGATGGACACCCTGGCCAACGAGATGGACGATGTGATGGGCCGCCTCGAGCGCGCCGGCATGGCCAACTGCCCGCCCAAGCTCAATCCGAAAGGCGACCCGAAGAAGTACCTGAGCGACAAGGGCGCGCCGTGGGCCAAGCTTGCCAACGAGAAGCCGAAGGGCGAGACGATCGCCTATGACACGCTGCTCAATGCCTGGAAGGCGGGCAAGGTGCGCTAAGCTTCCGACGCGCCTTCAATGCAGCCGCACGCGGGTCAGCCCCGCGTGCGGCTTTTTCTTTGTTCGGCCGCGATCCACTCGTCCGCCACCTTCTCCAACACATCGAGCGGCAGCGCGCCCTGGTCGAGCAGCATGTTGTGGAAGCGGCGGATGTCGAACTTCGCGCCGAGTTTCTTCTTCGCACGGTCCCGCAGCTCGTCGATCTTGAGTTTGCCGATCATGTAGGCCAGCGCCTGGCCGGGGTCCGACGTGTAGCGATCGACCTCGCTCGTGACTAAGACGCGATCGACGCCGGTGCGCTCGACCATGAAGTCGATTGCGCGTTCGCGGCTCCAGCCGAAAGCGTGGATGCCGGTGTCGACCACCAGCCGCGCGGCGCGAAACGCCTGCCATTGCAAGTGACCGAAGCGGCTGGCGGGCTCGGTGTACAGGCCGAGTTCGAAGCCGAGCGTTTCGGCATACAGCGCCCAGCCTTCGCCGTAGGCGGTGAACCAGGTGTGGCGGCGGAACTCGGGCAGGTTGCGCAACTCGATCGCCCGCGCGGTTTGCAGGTGGTGGCCGGGCACGGCTTCGTGCGCGACCAGCGTCTCTGCTTCCCAGGTGCGCTTGCGTTGCCAGCTCAAGGCGTTGGCGAAGAAGAAGCCCGAGCGTGAGCCGTCCTGCGCCGGGCTCTGGTAGTACTCGGCGCTGTCGGCTGCGACGTGCGCGGGCATCGCTTTCACGCCCCAAGCCGCACGCGGCAGCTCGGCGAAGAGCTTGGGCATTTCGGCAT
>JANOEG010000290.1:0-5440 GCA_031413095.1 Burkholderiales bacterium
GCAGGTCATGCCTGCCACCGCCCGCTGGACGGCCAAGAAGATCGGCCTGCCGTTCACCGACGCGCTGATCGCCGACCGCAACACCAACTTGAAAATCGGCACGGCGTACCTGAAGCTCGTGCTCGACGACTTCGACGGCTCGCAGGCCATGGCCGCCGCCGCCTACAACGCCGGCCCGAGCCGGCCGCGACGCTGGCGCGAAGGCGCAACTTTGGAGCCGGCGATCTGGGCCGAGAACATTCCGTTTTCAGAGACGCGCGACTACGTGAAGAAGGTGCTGTCCAACGCCACGGTGTATTCGTCGCTGCTCGCCGGAAAGCGGCAGTCGGCGGCGGCGCTGCCTGCGCCACCGGTGTTGCCGTCCGTTCCCGAGGCGTCGGCGTCCGGGGCGGCATCAGGTGTTGCTCCTTCAGTGGACGCCCCTGCGCCACCACCGCCCCCGCCACCTTTGTTGTTGCCTTCGTTGAAAGCGCGTTTGGGCGCACCGATCGGTCCGCGTGACTTGGCGGCGGCACCGCCCGACAAGGAGCTTCCATGAGCGGACTGCAAAAACGCATCGCTGTGCTCGGCGGCACCGGCTTCCTCGGCCGCGCGCTGTGCGAGCGCCTCGTGCGCGCAGGCGATGGCGGCGGCAGCATCAACGTCGTCGTGCCGACCCGGCGCGCCTCGCACGGCAACCGCGTGCGTTTTCTGCCGACGGTCGAAGTGCGCGTACTGGATGTGCTGGACGACAAGGCGCTGGTGCGTGTGCTCGGTGACTGCGATGCCCTGGTCAACCTCGTCGCCATCCTGCACGGCAGCGAGCGCGAGTTCGAACAGGTGCATGCCGCATTGCCGCAACGCATCGCGCGGACCTGTCATGCGGTGGGCTTGAAGCGGATCGTGCATGTCAGCGCCCTCGGTGTGGGTGGCGGCAATGAGCCGTCCGACTACCTGCGCAGCAAGGCCGCCGGCGAAGCGGCGTGGAAAGCCTCGGGCCTCGACGTGACGCTGCTGCGGCCGTCGGTGATGTTCGGCGCCGAAGACAAGTTGCTCAACACGTTTGCTGCATTGCAGGCTATTTTCCCGCTGATGCCGCTGGCAGGAAGCGACGCGCAGTTCCAGCCGGTGTGGGTCGAGGACGTGGCCGAGGCGATCGTGCGCTGCCTGCAACGGCCCGAGACCATCGGTCAGACCATCGAATGCACTGGGCCGGAGGTAATGACGCTCGCCGACATCGTGCGCGCGGCAGGCCGCTGGTCCGGCAATGCGCGACCTGTTCTGCCGTTGCCGCTGGCGATCGGCAAGCTGCAAGCACTGGCGATGGAGCTGTTGCCCGGTGAGCCGCTGATGTCGCGCGACAACCTGGAGTCGACAAAGGTGCCGAACATTGCCAGCGGCAAGCTGCCTGGCCTCGATTCGCTCGACATCACACCGACGGCCCTGGCCGCGATCGCGCCGGGGTATCTGGGGCGCACGGATGGGCGGACGAAACTGGATGCGTTGCGAGCTGTTGCGCGGCGTTAGGCTGCATCCAAAGATGCAGCAGTTGCGCTGGACTGATGAAGACTTCGAGGCCATGTCGTGGCACGACTGTCATGTTCACTCAATGCGGATCATTGAAGGCCTCCATGGCAGCGGAGAGCTAGAACTCGACATCGACTACATCCTGGAGTGGAAGCAAGAGAAGAACGCATTTTCCTTCGTGATCGTTCCGGCAACGCTTTGCTTTCATGAAGTATCGAACTTGAGGATGTCTTTGGACTGGGCAACGCCATCTATGGCGTTTGGGCCGTTCGCCATAGATCGCATCGAACGAACGTCTGAGACACGCGCTCAGTACACAGCGACGATGTGGCGCCTTGGCATCAACTGGCCATTTGGGGAAATTGGATTCGAAGCGGTGGGTTTCACTCAGCGCTCTTGGGGCAGTGAAGTTGTCTCCCCGCATCAAGTCCTTAGGCCAGAAGAGCGCATTGGCGCACCAGACGCGGCGACCTAAGTGGTCCATCGGCGCCGATGAAAACCTACCAAGTCGGCGGCGCCGTCCGCGACCGCCTGCTCGGCATCCCGCACGGCGACCGCGACTGGGTTGTTGTAGGCGCGACTCCGGACCAACTGCTCGCGCAAGGCTACACACCCGTCGGCAAAGACTTCCCTGTCTTCCTGCACCCGCAGACGCGCGAGGAGTACGCGCTGGCGCGCACCGAGCGCAAGTCCGCCCCCGGGTATCGCGGCTTCGTCGTGCATGCCGACCCGAGCGTCACGCTCGAAGACGATCTGCGGCGGCGCGACCTGACGGTCAACGCCATCGCGCAGGACGACGACGGCACGCTGATCGATCCCCACCACGGCGTGGCCGATCTGCAAGCCGGTGTGCTGCGGCACGTCTCGGAGGCTTTCGCCGAAGACCCGGTGCGCATCCTGCGTCTGGCGCGTTTTGCCGCGCGCTGGCCGCGCTTCACCGTCGCCGGGGAAACGCTCGCGTTGTGCCGCGCAATGGTGCAAGCCGGCGAGGTCGATGCCCTGGTGCCCGAGCGCGTCTGGCAGGAACTCTCGCGCGGGCTGATGGAAGGCGAGCCGAGCCGGATGTTCGCCGTGCTGCGCGATTGCGGCGCTCTCGCCCGCTTGCTGCCCGAAGTGGATCGCCTGTGGGGCGTGCCGCAGCCGGCCGAACACCACCCCGAGATCGACACCGGCGTGCACCTGATGATGGTGCTCGACACCAGCGCGAAGCTCGGCGCGCCACTGCCAGTGCGCTATGCGTGCCTGGTTCACGATCTCGGCAAGGGCACCACGCCGCGCGAAGATTGGCCGCGCCACATTGCCCACGAAGCGCGCAGCGTCAAGCTGGCCCATACGCTGGCCGAACGCCTGCGCGTGCCGATCGACTGCCGTGAACTCGGCGAGATCGTCGCCCGCGAGCATGGCAACATCCACCGCAGTGAGTCGCTCGACGCCGCGGCCATGCTGCGCCTGCTCGAACGCTGCGACGCGCTGCGCCGGCCCGATCGCTTCGAGCAGGCGCTGTGGGCCTGCGAGTGCGATGCCCGCGGCCGCGCCGGGCGTGAAAGCGAACCGTACCCGCAGCGCGCGCGACTCGGCGCTGCATTGCGCGCCGTGCTCACCGTCGATGCGACGGCTGCGGCAGCCGAGGCTATCGCCCGCGGCGCGCAAGGGCCTGCCATCGGGGACGCTGTCCGGTGTGCACGGTTGGCGGCGCTGTGACAACATCGGCCCGTCATGAAGTTGAGTGACGGCATTCGCAAACACGGTTTTCGCAAGTGGTACGAGCGCGAGCTGATGCAAAGCCATGCCCATCTGCTGCTGACCTTCTTCTGCATGATCGGCATCTTCGCCGCCTTCGAGGCCTTGACGCGCAATCGCTCGTGGCTCGATCAAGGCGTCGATCTGGTGTCGATCCTGATCTGCGCCGGCGTCGGCGTCTGGGCGTTGCGGCGCTACCTGTTTTTCTTAAGCCACGCAGAAGCCGCCGCCCACCAGGCCGACTGCCCGCAGTGCAAGGCCTACGGCAGCTTCACACTCGAACACGAGGACACGCGGCACAGCACGCTCGACGTCTGTTGCCGCAAGTGCAAGCATCGCTGGAAAATCAGCGACTGAGCCTCGCGATCAGACCAGCCAGGCGAGCCCCGCGGCGAACAGGCTCAGCACGACACTGCTCGCCAGCGGCACAAAAACCTCGCGGCCCTTCCAGCGAAAGCTGAAGTCGCCCGGCAAGCGGCCGAGGCCGATCTTTCTCAACCACCCGGCCAACGTGTTGAAAAGCACGAAGGCGATGATGAAGACGAGCAGCCAGCGCAGCATGCAGTGATCTCTAGAGGCGGTGGCTGCGGTCGCCGTCGCTGAAGCTGAGGGCGTCGAACGCTGGTGCGCCTTTGACCAAGCCGAGCACTTTGAACAGCTCACCCATCTCGTGCTCGGCAATCAGCTTCTGCGCCGCAGCGACGGCCGGCCAGTCGCCGCGTTCACGCGCCGCATCGACCAGCGGCAGCAGGCCGCAGTTGATCAGGAAATGCGCTTGTGACGTGTAGCCAAGCACGTCGAAGCCGGCGTCCTGCGCGGTCAATGCGATGGCGCTGAAGTTGACATGAGCGGTGATGTCCTTGTCGCCGACGTCGGCCAGCGGGTCGGTGTCGCTGCGCTGCGCGCGGTGGCACATCAGCGTGCCGCCGCGACGCTCGGGCAGGTAGTACTCGGCGTCGGGGAAACCGTAGTCGATGAAGAACGCCGCGCCACGTTGCACTCTCTCGGCCAGCGTGCGGATGAAGGCTTCGGCTTGCGCGTGGACTTCGGTCGTGGTGTCAGGGACAAACGCCGCCTCAACCGGCGGCCGCAGCGCAGTCTCACGCTCTGCAAAAACAAAAGCGCCTTCGTGCTCGGCCACGCCGCGTTCGAACCACGTGCGGCCGTCGAAGTGCAGCAGTTGCACCGGCATTGCATCAAGGACTTCGTTACCGACGATCACGCCTTGCAAAGCCTCGGGCAAAACATCGACCCACTGCACGCGTTCGCCAAACGCGGCCAGCCGAGCACGCTGCTGCTCGCGCAAGCCACCGGACAGATCAACGATGGTGTAGCGCCGCACACGCTCGCCTAACACGCCGAGCAATTGCGAAGCCAGCGCGCCGCTGCCGGCGCCGAACTCCCAGACCTCGTCGGTCGCCGTGGCGTCGAGCGCTTGTCGAACCTGATTCGCCAGCGCCGCACCGAACAGCGCGCTCATCTCCGGCGCGGTGGTGAAGTCACCTCGTGAGGCGACGGCGCCGAAGACGGCGTGCCCTCGCGCGTAGTAGCCCAGACCCGGCGCGTACAGCGCCGCTGCCATGAAACGGTCGAAGGGCAGCCAGCCGCCATTGCTGGCGATCTGGCGCCGGATCAACGTCGATAATCGCCGTGTGGCTTCGGGCGCTGACCCGTTTGCTGTCATCGGCGCATTGTAGGAATGGCTCCCAACACTTCACCTTCTCGTCCGGTCGTGCTTGTCACCGGCGCCGCGCGCCGGGTCGGCCGCGCCATCGCGCTCGATCTGGCGGCGCATGGCTTCGACATCGCGCTGCACTTTCGCAAGTCACGCAGTGAAGCCGAGGCCACCGCGGCCGATGTGCGCGATCTGGGCGCACGTGCCGAGTGTTTCGCGGCCGACCTGAGCGACGAAACCGCGTGCCGTGCGCTCATGCCTGCGGTGGCCAAGGCGATGGGCCGCCTCGACGCCGTCGTCAACAACGCGTCGCACTTCGAATACGACAACGCCGAGACGTTCTCGCACGCGGCGATGGACGCGCATTGGCGCGCCAACACAGCGCCGGCAGTGCTGCTCGCGCAGGCGCTGGCGTCGCACCTGAAGGGGTGCAGCGAGGTCGGCTGCGTCGTCAACCTCTCGGACCAGAAGCTGTTGTAGTCGTCCACCACGAGGATTGGCATCGAGAGATCGACAGAC
>JANOEG010000291.1:0-2051 GCA_031413095.1 Burkholderiales bacterium
GTGCACGGCAGCTTTGCCGGTATCCCGGTCGTCGTGCAGAGCATCAACGCGATCAACAAGACGAAGTTCGCGCGCAAGCAGATGGACAGCATGCTCGGCGTGCACCCCGACGCATGGATGCCCGAACTGGCGACCCAACGATTCCGCTGGAGCGCCAGGAAACACGGCAGCATGACCACGGTCACCAACGGCGAGCGCACGCCGGGTCGCGTGGCCATCTACTCGACCTGCTACATCAACTACAACGAGCCGGGCATCGGGCACGACCTGATCAAGCTGCTCGAACACAACCAGATTCCCTACACCATCGTCGACAAGGAAAGCTGCTGCGGCATGCCCAAGTTCGAGCTGGGCGACTTGGACGCGGTGGAGAAACACAAGAACGCCAACATCCCGGTGCTGGCGAAGTACGCCAAGGATGGCTTTGCGATCCTGACGGCGATTCCGAGCTGCACGCTGATGTTCAAGCAGGAGCTGCCGCTGCTGTTCCCGAACGAGCCGGACGTGAAGCTGGTGCAGGACGCAATGTGGGATCCGTTCGAGTATTTCATTGCGCGCCACAAGGATGGATTGCTGAAGACCGACTTCAAGACTGCGCTCGGCAAGGTCAGCTACCACATCCCCTGTCACGGCCGCGTGCAGAACATCGGTAAGAAGACCGAAGAGATGTTCAAGCTGGTCGGCAGCAAGGTCCCGGTGCAATTGAATACCGTCGAGCGCTGCTCCGGCCACGCCGGCACCTACGGCGTGAAGACGCCGTATCACGCGGTGGCGATGAAGATCGGCAAGCCGGTGTTCCGGGCGATGGCCAAGGACGAGCCGGACTTCATCAGCAGCGATTGCGCGCTGGCGGGCCATCACATTGCCCAGGGTATGCAGCAGGCCGGCACGCCGGCCAAGGCGCTCAAGCACCCGTTGACGCTGATGCGCACAGCCTACGGATTGGAGTGAGCGTGACCATGACGATCGACCGCAAGAGCCTGATGACGCTCGAGGCCTATGCCAAGCAGCGCAAGGCGATCCGCACCGAGGCCATTGCGCACCGCAAGCTGCGCAGCGTCGCCCTCGGCGACCATGTGACGCTGCAGTTCGAAGACGAGCAGACGATCCGCCGCCAGATTCAGGAGATGCTGCACATCGAAAAGATCTTCGACGAAGACGGCATCCAGAGCGAGATCGACGCCTACGCAGCCTTGGTGCCGGATGGCAGCAACTGGAAGGCGACGATGTTGATCGAGTACCCCGATCCGCACGAGCGCAAGCGAGAGCTGTCGCGTCTGATCGGTGTCGAGGACCGTGTGTTCGTCGAAGTCGAAGGCCATGCGCGCGTCTATGCGATTGCCGATGAAGACCTCGACCGCGAGACCGACGTCAAGACCTCGGCCGTGCACTTCGTGCGCTTCGAGTTCGACGCCGCACAGCGCAAGGCCATTCGCGCCGGCGCTGCGGTCAAGCTCGGCTGCGACCACCGCAACTACCCGTCGCATGTGTCGATCGCGCCGGAGACGCTGGCCAGTCTCGCGGGAGATCTTCGGGACTGATCCGCGCGGCTAGACTGGCCGCATGAAACTGTCGCCGATCGTCGCTGGCCTATGGCGGCTCAACGAGTGGAAGCTCGACACGCCCGGCCTTTTGCGCTGGATCGAACAGGCGCTCGAACTCGGCATCACGAGCTTCGACCACGCCGACATCTACGGTGGCTACAGCGTCGAAGCAACGTTCGGCGACGCATTGGTCGCGTCGCCGGGGCTGCGCGATAGGCTGCAGCTCGTCACCAAGTGCGGCATCAAGCTGCTCTCGCCGGCGCGTCCGGCGCACACGATCAAGAGTTACGACAGCTCGCCCGAGCATGTGACGGCGTCGGTGGAGAACTCGTTGCGCGCCTTGCGCACGGATCGCATCGACCTGCTGCTGATCCACCGGCCCGACTGGCTTGTCGACCCCGATGAGCTGGCCGACACCTTCGCTGCGTTGCGAGCGTCGGGCAAGGTTCTGCACTTCGGCGTGTCGAATCACTCGCCGTTGCAGTTCTCGACGCTGCACAAGCGTGT
>JANOEG010000292.1:0-3812 GCA_031413095.1 Burkholderiales bacterium
CACGCCGGCATCGGGTTGAACACAAACGGCAAGGCTCGTAGCATTCATGTCGGACTCCTTCGCGTCATGTGCCGACACCCGCACCACGCGACGCCGGCTGGTACTCTGATACCGAAATGCGCGGCGGAGTCCATCCCATCAATCGAGCGGACGGCTTCCAGCAGCCGCTCACGTCGAGCGTTAAGCCGCACATTTAACCGTTTGATATTCAGCATGCGCAACGAAGCAGTGGTCATCGTCGCTGTGTCGCTCTTCAGCGCCCAGTTCAGCCTCGCGCTCGCGCAGGATGGTCCTGTCCCCGCCAAGGAGATCCAAGACACGTGGGTCAGTAGAGAGCTAACCGGCACAACCGCTTTGGGAGCCAAGGCGACGATGCGACTCGAACCTGACGGAAAGGCCTCGGTGATCGCAGGAAACACCAGCGACACTGGAACGTGGCGCATCTCTGAAAGCGGCTACTGCACCACTTGGAAGACGATCCGCGCTGGACAGGAGCGCTGCTTCACCGTGGTCAGAGCTGGCGCCACGTTCAAGGTCATGAACATCGACGGCTCGTTGAGCGGTCAGTTCAATGCCATGAAGTAGCGGTCTCACCTCATGGTCGCATGGTCCACCAAGGCGAAGTGCGGCCGCGCTCAACAGCGCGACCCCGCGAGGCGGGCCGCGTTCGCTCAAACGTCATACGGCGCAAACCGCCGCGGGCGAGACGCAGGGCCCCTCGTATTGCTTGCCGACCTGTAACGCACGATGAACAACTTCACAGCCCTATTCCGCTTCAAGTCCTGGGCCGACGCTGAACTGCTGGAGGCGCTTGGGGCCATCGATGCCGCATCGCACCCGGCGGAACACAAGGCGGCCGTTCGCACGGTGAACCACCTGCACGTCGTCGATCAGATCTTCCGCGGCCATCTGCAGGGCGTGCCGCATGGCTTGGCCGCCACCAACACGCCGCACACGCCGACGCTGGCCGAACTCAGGCACTCTGTCGGCACGGTCGATGACTGGTACGTGCGCTACGCGGACGGCCTCGGTGAGGCGCAACTCGCGGAAGAGGTCCGCTTCACGTTCACCGACGGCGACGCCGGACGCATGACGCGCCAGGAGATCCTGATGCATGTGCTGACGCATGGCGGCTACCACCGCGGCGCTGTCGGGCAAGTGCTGCGCAGCGTCGGCATCGCGCCGCCGCGGGAGATCTACACGCGCTTCCTGCACGCCACCGAGCCGCAGCGCCGTGCTCGCGCCTGATGATGAATCCTGAAGCCGTCGTTCAGCGTCAGCTCGACGCCTACAACGCGCGCGACCTGGCGCGTTTCGTGGCCTGCTACGCCGAAGACGTGCGCGTGTGGCGTCCGCCGGAGCCGCAGCCGGTGATCGTCGGCCGCCAGGCGTTGTCGGACCACTACGCGGCACATCGCTTCAACCTGCCCGGCCTGCACGCCGCACTGCTCGGGCGTTTGGTATTCGGCAACAAGGTGATCGATCAGGAGCGCATCGTCGGCCTCACCGACACCAGCGAGCAGCCGATCGACGCCGCAGCGGTCTACGAGATCAACGCCGATGGCTTGATTGGAGCCGTCTGGTTCTTCAATGCGAGCTGAGCACTCAGCACGAGGACAAATATTCAGGAGGCAGCGGCGGCAACGCCGCCAGCCGCTCCGGCAACAAGGCCCACACCGAGCGCTTGTCGTCGTCGTCGAGCACGCTCCACAGCGCGATCTCGTCAAGCGTGCGGCCGCAACCGATGCAGTGGCCACTGGGCTCGTGCATCTGGCAGATGTTCTTGCAGGGGCTGGCGACACTCAAGGCGAAACCGCTTTTTTGTCAATGACAAAGCATGGTCGCACGGCAGCGCAAGACCTGCGCGCGTCTGGGTTTCTTGTCCAGCGCTTGACGAGTGAGTGGTGAGTCGAGACCGCCGTGGGTCTGGTCTCCCGCTCAGTTCAAGACCAGCTCGGCAATGTCGTCCCACAGCTCGGCCGGCACGCGGCCGCGGACGGTCTTCGCCACTTTGCCATCGCGGTCGATGACGATGGTGGTCGGCGTCTTTTGCGGCAGCTCGCCGAAGTTGTCGCGGTGCGCGGTGTCGCGGCGCCAGACGATCTTCATCTGCGCATTCGGCGGCGCCACCTTGTCGAGCACCTGCTCGTAGGCCTTCAGGTCGGCCATCGAGCGGTCCTGGCTCACGGCAACGATCATGAAATCCTTGCCTCGCCAACCCTCGAGGTTGCGTCGCAGCTCGGGCAGTTTGTCCAGGCACACCGAACAGTCGGTCGACCAGAAGAACAGCAGCACGACCTTGCCTTTGAGTAGAGCCAGATCGACCGTGGCCGGCTGCATCGTCTTGCCGACAAGCACCGGGCCCAGCGGGGTCTGTGTCTGTGTCTGCGTCTGCGCCCCCACACTCGCAGCCGCGAGCAGAGCGGCCAGCAGACTTCTTCGCATCAATCTCATCGTGGACTCCTGGCGCGCGTGAACCGGCGCGTGGCCGATGGTCGCGCGGATGCGCTGACGGCTTACGCGACGATGAAGGCGCTGCGTGATCGATTCACGTTGCCTGCACCACATCGACCACCGGCGCGCCGCCTGTCAGCGCTTCGAGCTGCGCCGGCTGCAGCGCAAAGACGCCGTTGGGGTGACCGGCTGCCGCCCAGACGACATCGAAGCGCAGCAGGTCGCGATCGATCAGCGTGACCGGCGGCTGGGTGTGCGCGAGCGGCGCAACACCACCGATCGAGAAGCCGGTTCTGGCTTTGACGAAATCGGCGTCGGCGCGGCCGAGCGCGCCCATCAGCGCGGCGACCTTCTTTTCATCGACGCGCCTGTCGCCCGAAGTGATGACGAGCACCGCACGGTCATCGCTCTTGCGCTTGAAGATGACGCTCTTGGCGATCTGGCCGACGGCAACGCCGAGGTGGTCGGCAGCTTCTTGCGAGGTGCGCACCGGCACATCGAGCCAAAGTGGCACGTTCGGGTGGCCGCGCTCGCGCAACGCCGCGCTGACGCGCAGGAAGCTCTCGGGCCGATCTTCCCCCACGCTCACGCCGTCTTGTCGCGCTTGGCCAGCAGCGCCTTGCCCGCACGTGACACCGGCGCGCGGCCGAGCACGCTCGAGATGAACGCGCCGGCATCGACCAGCGCGTTCAGGTCGATGCCGGTCTCGACGCCCAGACCGTTCAGCATGAAGACCACGTCTTCGGTGGCGACATTGCCGGTGGCGCCCTTGGCATACGGGCAGCCGCCGAGGCCGGCGACGCTGGTGTCGAAAACGTGCACGCCCATCTCGAGGCAGGCGTAGATGTTGGCCAACGCTTGGCCGTAGGTGTCGTGGAAATGGCCGCTCACTTCAGACAGCGGGTAGTGTTTCAACGCGCGCTCCATCGCCGCTTGCGCGCGCCGCGCCGTGCCGACGCCGATCGTGTCGGCAACGCCGACGTGCTGCACGCCGATGCCTTTCATCAGGCGCACGACGCGCTCGACGTCGTCCAGGCTGACCTCGACCTGGTACGGGCAGCCGAGCGCGCAGCTGATGGCGGCGCGCACCTTGACGCCGGCCGCCCGCGCAGCCTGCACCACCGGGCGAAAGCGCTCGATGCTCTCCTCGATGCTGCAGTTGATGTTGCGCTGGCTGAAGGCTTCGCTGGCGGCGCCGAAGACGACCACTTCATCCGGCTGCGTCGGCAGCGCGGCCTCGAGGCCTTTCATGTTCGGCACGAGCACGCTGTAACGCACGCCTGGCTTGCGTTGCAGACCCGCCATGACGGCCACGTTGTCGCCCATCTGCGGCACCCACTTCGGCGAGACGAAGCTGG
>JANOEG010000293.1:0-1764 GCA_031413095.1 Burkholderiales bacterium
GCTCGAACGCGCACTGACCGCATTGATGGAAGACAGCGAAGAACCGCGCCAGCGCGAGCTGGTGGCGCACCTGCGCAGCGAGGTCAACGCCGGCAACTCCTTCGCGCGTGCACTGGCCACCGCGCCGCGCGAGTTCGACGATGTGTACCGCGCCGTGGTCGCGGCCGGCGAGCAGAGCGGCGCGCTGGGCCCGGTGCTGGAACGCATGGCCGACGACCTCGAAGCCCGCCAGCTACTCAAGTCCAAGGTCATCGGCGCGATGCTCTACCCGGCCATCGTCTCGCTGATCGCCATCGTCATCGTCATCGCGCTGCTGACTTACGTCGTGCCGCAGGTGGCCGGCGTCTATGCCGGCAGCAAACGCACATTGCCCTTCCTGACGGTGGCGATGTTGGCGCTGTCGGCCTTCGTCCGCGAGTGGGGCTGGCTGGTGCTGCTGGCCGGGGCGGCCGGTGGCGTGGCCTTGATGGCCGCCCTGCGAGGCGACGCCTTTCGCGAACGCTTCGACGCCTTCTGGCTGACGCTGCCGCTGGTCGGCCGGCTGTCACGCGGCTACAACGCGGCGCGCTTTGCCGGCACGCTGGCCATGCTGGCGGGGGCGGGCGTACCGATCTTGAAGGCACTGCAAGCCGCGGCCGAGACCCAGTCCAACCGTGCCATGCGCGCCGACGCGTTGGCCGCGCTGGTGCAGGTTCGCGAAGGCGCGCCGCTGGCCAATGCGATGGCCTCGAAGAAGCGCTTTCCGGGGCTGTTGGCCATGTTCGCCCGCCTGGGCGAGCAGACCGGCACGCTGCCCAAGATGCTGCAGCGCGCAGCCGATCAACTTTCTGGCGAGGTCCAGCGCCGCGCGATGGGCATGGCCACGATCCTGGAGCCGCTCCTGATCGGCGCCATGGGCGCCGTCGTGCTGGTGATCATGCTGGCGGTGCTGATGCCCATCATCCAGCTCAACACCTGGGTCAAGTGAGCGCGCTGTCGCTGCTCTGGATCGAGCAGCGGTGCGGTCAGAACGCCCAGGTCACGCCCACGGCGAGCGCCACCAAAGGCAGCAGACCCAGCAGCCACAGCATGGCCTGGTAACGCTGACGGCGCGGCATCGGTGCGGCATTGACGGAGGCCTGAAGCGCCGGCTCGACAAAGTCGGCCACGTCTTCGGGGAAGGCTTCGCTGCGGTAGAACGGGCGGGCGGTATTGAGGGCGTTCATGACGTTTCTCGTTGGCGTTTGTCTGCGACTCAAGTTTGAACCGGCCGTGCGCCCGTACCCGTGACGGGTTGTGTGCAGCTGGTGCGCAGCGT
Source organism: Burkholderiales bacterium (assembly GCA_031413095.1). GTDB lineage: Bacteria > Pseudomonadota > Gammaproteobacteria > Burkholderiales > Burkholderiaceae_C > CADEEN01. Next base: position 1,298 of record JANOEG010000293.1, read on the forward strand.
TTCCGTGCCGCTTGTGTCTGACACGACCGGCGTCAGTGCAAAGGCAGGCCTCAAGGCTGCGATGCGACTTGTTGCACACCGGCGCCGTCTGGCAGGCCCGCGACGCAAACGCATTGGGGATGTTGCTCATTTGCGGGCTTGCATCGCCAGCCCACTTGCTTCAATCTGGCCCGCAGCTTGCTAAGCGAAAGGTCACCATGACGACGAGTGCCACCTCCACGCCCCCGGCCAAGATCGGCATCGCGCAGATGCGCAGCGTGTACCGCAGCGCCGACGTGCACGAGCGTCTGGCCCGGCTGCCGGGCAACGAGCATGAGCCCTTGCGCCACACCTACGAGCGCATGCTCGAACGCGGCCCCGAGCGTTTCCAGGTCAAGCCCTCCGGCCTGCCGGCGATGGAGCACCTCTACGACGAACTGCCCAACTTCCACGCCGTGCTCGACGACCTGAAGCGCCAGCTCGCGCTG
>JANOEG010000294.1:0-12904 GCA_031413095.1 Burkholderiales bacterium
AGCGTCTGCGCCAGAAACGGCAGCACTTCGCGCAGCGTTTCGGCCAGTCCATGCGGCGGGTTGATGACGAACATCGAACTGCCGGTCAAACCGAATCCCTTGTCGCCGCCGCGTGTCACCGTCAGCCCCGCGTGCAGATAACCCTTGGGCGCGGACGCGGCCGCGTTGCCCAGGCGGCGCGGCAGTTCGCGCGCCTCCACCAGCGCCACCTGCGGCACCCAGACCAGCACCACGGCCTGCGCGAACTGCGTCAGCGCTTCGCGCACCGCGCCGAGCGTGCGCGCGTAGTCGGTCTTGATCTCGTACGGCGGGTCGATCAGCACGACGCCGCGGCGCGACGGCGGCGGCAGCTCGTGCGGCAGCGCGGCGAAGCCGTCGGCGAGCACGACCTTGGCGTTCTTGCGTGTCGACAAATACGCGCGCAGGATCTTTTCATCGGTGGGGTGCAGTTCGTAGGCGTGCAGCGGATCGTTCGGCCGCAGCAGCAGATTCGCAATCGCCGGCGAGCCGGGGTACTGCTCCAGCTTGCCGCCGCCGTTGAACTCGCGCACCAGCGCCACGTAGTGCGCCAGCGCGGCGGGCAGGTCGTTGCGGTCCCACAGGCGTTCGATGCCACCCGTCGATTCAGCGTGCTTCTGCGCGTAGCGGCTTTCGAGCGAATAGCCGCCGGCGCCCGCGTGGGTGTCGATGAAGGAAAACGGCTTGTCCTTGGCGGCCATGTGCACGAGCACTTGCGCCAGCACGACGTGTTTGAGCACGTCGGCATGGTTGCCGGCATGGAAGGCGTGGCGGTAGGCGAGCATCTCAGTGGGTGTAGGGCCGCTCCCAAGACCACTGAGCGCCCCCTTGGGGGGCCGCGAACGCAGTGAGCTCGGGGGCTGACATTAGTTTTTCAAGAGACCTGTGCCGCGCAGTGTCGCAGCAAGCCCTTCGGCAAAGGCGCGATAGCCGGCCGCGTTGGCGTGGATCTGGTCCGAGCGAAACTTTTCGTCGCCGAGCACCGCCGCCCAGCCGTTGGCATGCAGCGGCAGCTTCAACTCGTCGGCGAGCTTGGCGTACAGCGGGTGGTCGGACAAACCCGCGCCGAGCGCAGAACCGATCGACGGCTGCGGCACCGCCACCAGCAGCACCTGCGCGCCGGCCTCACGCGCCAGGCCGATCGCGCGGCGCAGCGCCGCTTCGGTCTCGGCCATTGGCACTCTGCGCAAGAAGTCGTTGCCGCCCGCGCTGACGATCACCAGCGCCGGCTTGTGCTCAGCGAGCAGCGCCGGCAGCCGCTCGACCGCCTGCGCGGCTGTGTCGCCCGGCACCCCCGCGTTGACCACGCTCCAGCCGGCGAGTGTTGCCAGTTGCGCCGGGTAGGCGGCGGCGCTGTCGGCGCCGGTGCCGAAGGTAATCGAGTCGCCGAGCGCGAGCACGGTGCTGCCTGCGGGCAAGGCCACGCCAGCTACGGGTTTCTTGCGTCCGCAGCCGCTGAGCGCCATCAGCGCAACGGTGACGATCAGCGCGCGGCGCTTCACGACACTCGGCGCGGCGACATCGTCGCGCGGAACAGCTCGTCGATGCGCACCTCGCGCGGGCCGGGCTCGAGCACGAACGTCTCTCCGGATTCGATCGTCCCGGGTTCGCGCACCGCGAGGTAGAAGCCGCACCAGCCCGACTGCACCATCAGCTTGGCCGCCTGCGCAAAGCCCATCGCGGCATTGAACTTGAAGCAAGGGTGGCGCGGCTCGCTGACCGCCAACGCGCACTGCGGGAAGCGCAGCACATCGCCGACCCAGACTCGGTCCTCGGTCAATCCGGCGAGGGTGAGGTTTTCGCCAAGCGCACCGGGTTCGAGCGCCGCATCCCACAGCGCCACGCCGGCCTGCGCGCGCACCGTGCGCCAGAAGGCAAAGTGCTCGCTCGGGTAGGCGTACACGGCTTTCGACAGGCCGCCGTGCACCGACAGGTCGGCCTGCTCGTCGCCAACGAGTCCGAGCGGCAGCACGCCGATCCGCCCAGCGGCAGGCCGTTTGCCGATCGCCGACATGACCGTGCGCGCACCGACGCCGATCCGCTTCGCGGTGCCGAGATTGACGCTCGTGACTTCCATCACGCCATTGTCGTTCGCGTGTTGCATGAACCCATACGGAACACGCATGACCCCCGGCTCTGCGGTGGTTACAGCGTGGTTACGGCGAGCCCACAATGGCGCCGCGGTATGGGGCGAACCTCGGATCAGCGGTCGGGGGTTCGCCCAATCCCGTCTTCACCATGACTCTTGGAACGATGCCAATGAACCGTCCCCTGCTGGAAGGGCTGCACCTGAACGTGCCGGCCTATCTGCGCCATGAGCGCCTCGTGGATTGGGTGGCGCAAATCGCCGCGCTCACCGAAGCCAAAGACGTTTACTGGTGCGACGGCTCGGAGGCCGAGTACGACCGCCTGTGCCAGCAGCTGGTCGAAGCCGGCGCGATGCGCCGCTTGAACCCCGCGCTGCGCCCCAACAGCTATCTCGCGTGCAGCGATCCCGGCGACGTGGCGCGGGTCGAAGACCGCACCTTCATCTGCAGCGCGAAGAAAGAAGACGCCGGCCCGACCAACCATTGGATGGACCCGCAGGACATGCGCAACATCCTGCAGCACGGCTTCGACAACGGCACGCCGGGTCTGTTCAAGGGTGCGATGCGCGGCCGCACGATGTACGTGGTGCCGTTTTCGATGGGGCCGATCGGCTCGCCGATCGCGCACATCGGCGTCGAGCTGTCCGACTCTCCGTACGTCGCCGTGAACATGCGGATCATGACGCGCATGGGTCGCAAGGTGCTCGACACACTCGGCGCCGATGGCGACTTCGTGCCCTGCGTGCACACCGTTGGCGCGCCGCTCAAGGACGGCCAGCAAGACGTGCGCTGGCCCTGTAACGCCACCAAGTACATCGTCCATTACCCGGAGACACGCGAGATCTGGAGCTACGGCTCGGGCTACGGCGGCAACGCGCTGCTCGGCAAGAAATGTTTTGCGCTGCGCATCGCGTCGACGATGGGCCGCGATCAGGGCTGGCTGGCCGAGCACATGCTCATCCTGGGCGTGACCGACCCGCAGGGCACGAAGCGCCACATTGCCGCGGCCTTCCCGAGCGCCTGCGGCAAGACCAACTTCGCGATGCTCGTGCCGCCGGAAGGCTTCAACGGCTGGAAGGTGACGACGATCGGCGACGACATCGCGTGGATCAAGCCGGGTAAGGATGGCCGGCTGTATGCGATCAACCCGGAGGCCGGCTACTTTGGTGTTGCACCCGGCACCAACGAGAAGACGAATCCGAACTGCATGGCCTCGCTCAAGCGCGACACCATCTTCACCAACGTCGCGCTGACCGACGACGGCGATGTCTGGTGGGAAGGCATGACCGACACGCCGCCGGCGCACCTGATCGACTGGCAGGGCAAGGACTGGACGCCGGCCGTCGCCAAGGAAACCGGCGTGGATGGAAAGCCAAGGCCAGCCGCGCACCCAAACTCGCGTTTCACGGTGGCCGCGACCAACAACCCGGCGCTCGATCCGGAGTGGGACAACCCGGCCGGCGTGCCGATCGACGCCTTCGTCTTCGGTGGCCGCCGCTCGACAACGGTGCCGCTGGTGACCGAAGCGCGCAACTGGGTCGAAGGCGTTTATATGGCCGCGACGATGGGCAGCGAAACCACGGCGGCGATGGCCGGCGGCAACGGCGCGGTGCGGCGCGATCCGTTCGCGATGCTGCCGTTCTGCGGCTATCACATGAGCGACTACTTCGCGCATTGGATCGCCCTGGGCAAAACGCTCGCCGACAGCGGCGCCAAGCTGCCGAAGATCTACTGCGTCAACTGGTTCCGCAAAGGCGCCGATGGCAAGTTCGTCTGGCCCGGCTATGGCGAGAACATGCGCGTGCTGGCCTGGATGCTGGAGCGCGTCGGCGGCGCCACGAGCGGCGCCGAGCACGCGTTCGGCGTCAGCCCGGGTTACGACGATCTGCGCTGGCAGGGCCTCGATTTCACGCGCGAGCAGTTCGGCAGCGTGATGAGCATCGACACGGAAGCCTGGCGCGAAGAGATGGCGCTGCACGGCGAGCTGTTCAATCTGCTGGCGCGCAACCTGCCCGAGGAAATGCACGCGACCAAGGCGAGCATCGAAGCAAAACTCTGAGGTCCTGACGGCCCCTCGCTCGCTACGCGAGCCACTCCCCCAAGGGGAGGGCTCGGGCCGGACGCTTGGGAGCGGCCCGGCGCTGGCCCGAGCGCGGCGCGACACAATCGCGCTGTATGAGACAAGACCTCAACGACGCGGAACTCGACGAACTCGCCGAGTTGCTCAATGCCACGCCCGAGCCGTTGCAGCCGCTCGATGTGCTGATGCTCGACGGCTATCTGGCGGGGGTGCTGGTGCAGCCGCGGGTCGTGCCCGTCGATGAGTGGTTGCCGCCGGTGTTCGACTTCGAGCGCCGCGCGCTGCCCGACAGCACCGACGCAGCTTGGCGGGTGCGCTGCAAGAACCTGATCGAACGGCGGCGCGATGCGCTCAACGCCGGCATCAGCGAAGACGGCTTCTTCGACCCGGTGATCGTCGATGTCGATCAATTGCCACCGGTCAGCGAGTACGAGCAGGAGCAGTCGTCGGTCTCGCGTGCGCTGATGCCGTGGTCGGCCGGCTTTCAGTGGGCGCAGGAGTGTTTTCCCGATCTCGAGGACACGGCTGACGACGCCGTCGGCGCGGCGCTGTCGCGCATCTACCGTCACCTACCGGCGCAAGCCGATGAAGACAAGGCATTGGTTGCCGTTCTCGACCGCGAGCAGCCGCTCAAAGATCTCGACGCAGGCCTCGAAGACCTCGTCAACGCGACGGTCGAGCTGTGGGACCTGACCGCCAAGCAGCGCTTTGCCGTGGCCACGATCAAACGCGACACACCGAAGCTGGGGCGCAACGATCCGTGCCATTGCGGCAGCGGCAAGAAGTTCAAAGCCTGCCACGGCCGGTGAGTGCGCTTGAAAATCCAGCTGCTCTCCGACCTGCACCTCGAAAGCGAGGTCTTTGACCCGCAGCCGGATCCACAAGCCGATTTGCTCGTGCTTGCCGGTGACATCGACAGCGGCTGGAGCTCACTCGATCGATTTGCGAACTGGCCGGTGCCGGCTGTGTTCGTCGCCGGCAATCACGAGTTCGACGGCCGCGAGATCGACGACGCCTGGCCGGCGCTGCGCGAACGCTGTGAGCAGCTCGGCCTGACGCTGCTCGAACGCGAGGCGCTCGTGCACGAAGCCCCGGATGGCCGGCGCATCCGTTTTCTCGGTACGGTGCGCTGGTGCGACTTCAACGTCTTCGGACCCACGCGCCTCGACTCTGCGCTGCGCGCCGGCCGCTACTTTCAGCGTGTGATGGGCGCGACGAAAGGCGGCACCGTCTTTGACGCCGAGGCTGTGCGCCGCGAAGCGCTCGACTGCCGGGCTTGGCTGGCCAGCGCGCTTGCCGAAGAGGCGCAGGGCCGCTGGGACACGACGGTGGCCATCACGCACTTCGCGCCGAGCCTGACAAGCGCCGACCCGCGCTACGGCAAACAGAGCGGCACGGCGAGCTTCTGCAACGCCGACGACGATCTCTTGCCCGGCGCTGCGCTGTGGCTGCACGGCCACCTGCACTGCCGACACGACTACCACGTCACGCACGCCGACGGCCGCAGCACGCGCGTCGTCAGCCAGGCGCGCGGGTTGGCCGACAAGGGCGAAGCCGACGGCTACGACGCGACGAAGTTGATCGAGATTTGATCGCGCGCAGGCATGTCGGCGGAGTGAGTGCGAAACTCAGTGCTCGCGATGACCACGGAGACCCTGCATGAAAATCCTCGTTGCTGCCGACGGCAGCCCGTTCACCAAGCGCATGCTGGCCTACCTGGCGGCGCACGATGAGTGGCTGGGCGCACACCACGCCTACACGGTGCTCACGGTCGTGCCCCCCGTGCCGGCGCGGGCCGCGTCGGTGCTCGCCAAGGACATCCTGACCGACTACTACAACGACGAGTCGGAGAAGGTCTTCAAGCCGATCCGCTCGTTCTTCGCCAAGCAGGGTCTCAACGCTGAATTCGTGGCCAAGCACGGCCATGCGGCCGACGCCATCGCGTCGATGGCCGACAAGGGCAAGTACGACCTTCTCGTGCTCGGTTCGCACGGCCACACCAGCCTGGGCAACCTGGTGATGGGCTCGGTGGCCACCAAGGTGGTGGCGCAGTGCGGCGTGCCGGTGCTGCTCGTGAGATGACCGCCCCTCGGTCGCTCTGCGACCACTCCCCCGATGGGGAAGCTCAGGCCGACGCTTGGGAGCGGCCCGGCGCTGGCCTGAGGAACCGCCGCGCGCTCAGCGCGTCTTCAGCCCGTCGAAGCAGGTAGCGAGCACGATCTCGATCACCTGCTCGTCGCTGAACTGTCCGCCGGCGCGCAGAAACGACAGTACGGGGTCGCAGGCGCGCGCGTACAAGGTGTAGAGCACGGCCTCAGGCGGCAACTTTGGATCGATCTGAGCCGTGGCCTGTGCGGCCGTGATCCAGACACCGAGCCGCTCGCTGACCATCATCACGCGGTCCAGGTAGCCGCGATGCTGCGTCAGCGCGGTGCGCAGCGTCGAGTTTTGCGACGGCAGCGACGGCATCTCGCCGGCCAGCGTGACTTGCATCGTCCAGCGCGCCACCGATTTCAGATGTTCGATTGGAGTTGCCTCACGCCCGGCTTCCTGCTCCAGGAACGCCAGAGCGCGGTCGAGGACGCTGACCATCGCCGCCGCCGCGAGCACTTCCTTCGATGGAAAGTGTTTGTAGAGGCTCGCTTTGGCAATGCCCACGTCGGCTGCCACCTCATCGACGGTCATCGACTCGAAGCCCTTTTCGGCCAAGAGGCGGTTCACCGAAGCAACGATGGCGTCTTCGCGCGCTTGCAGCACCCTTTCGCGGAATGAGGGCTTACTCATCGCTCATAGTGTAGTCGCGGCAGGTGTCGCGGCTGACGCGGGCGGCCGTGAACGCACTTTCCAGTCGTTACATTACCAATTGGTCTTAATGTGAACTATGCAGTGCACATGGTCGTCGTAGCAGCTTCAATTCAGCGCTGCGTGCGCATTCAAGGAGTTCTGATGTTCACTCTCAAGTCTGTTGTTGCTGGTATGGCCATGGCGGGTTCGGTGCTTGCGGTGCAAGCCAAAGACATCGTCGACACGGCCGTCGCAGCGGGCAATTTCAAGACCTTGGCCACGGCGCTTCAAGCCGCTGGCCTGGTCGACACCCTCAAGGGCAAAGGCCCGTTCACGGTGTTTGCGCCCACTGACGAAGCGTTCGCTAAGGTGCCGAAGGACCAACTCGATGCACTGCTCAAGGACAAGGCAGCCCTAACCAAGGTGCTGACCTATCACGTTGTGCCGGGCAAGGTCATGGCCAAGGATGTCAAGGCCGGCAAGGTCAAGACGGTTCAGGGCAGCGAGCTGACGGTGGCCACCGCAGGCGGCGTCATGGTCGATGGCGCCAAGGTCACGGCCACCGACATCGTGGCCGACAACGGCGTCATTCACGTCATCGACAGCGTCGTCCTGCCGAAGTAATCGACACTCGCGGCACGAATCCGTGCCGCTTCAGGGATCAACGGCCAGCGTCGAGCTGGCCGTTGTCGTTTTCACTCGCCCAACAATTCGCTGGGCGCGAAGTCGTCGGCGGCTTCCTGCTCGGCCAGGCTGCACTCCATGCCGAAGGCGGTTCCCAGGTCGGCAGCATCGAACACCGTGTCGGGTTCGAGTTCGTCGACCAGGCGTTGCAGGTGTGAAGGGGGCCGCGGTTTTGTGCGGGTTGTCATGGCGCTCTCCCGTGTTGGATCGGTTTGCGAAAGCGTTGTGCGTTGTTCATTTGTGAGAGGCAGTGTCTGCCGCGCTGCGGGCCCGCGAATGGCAGAAATACACGGCAAAGCCAGCGCAGTTGCGCGTTACACGTGAATGCGGGGGGACTGTCGCTGGCGCGCCTCAGCGGCGCTTGCCCGGGCGACGCTGCGCTGCGGTCTGAGGCTGCGGCTGCATGGCATCGGCCAGCAGCAGCGTGCAGCGCACCAGGTCTTCCACCGCCTCGTCGGCGGCGTCGGGCGGCTCGATGGTGGCGATCACGTCGGCCAGATCGCCCACATCTTCGAGGTCGGCGGGATCGAAGTGCGCGTACAGCGTGGCCAACGGCTCACGCGCTTCGGCCCCCGCGCTGTCCTGCAGCCCCGGAAAGCGTTCCAGCGCGGCGGCAAAACCGGCGATCCACGGCAGAACCACGTCCGACGGCGACACCGCGTCCTCGCCGGGTGCCGGTTCAAGCTCGAACACCCACGGATCGAACCAGCGGCGGGCCGCAATCGCACGGCCCAGCTCGGCATGTCGGCGGCATACCAGTGCCCGCAAGGGCCTCAGGTCAAGATCTGGCGGCTCCAGGCGCCCTGCATCGAAATCGTGCACCCAGCGCAGCCACTCGGTCTGCGGCACAGTTTTCGGCTGCAGCAGCACACCGACCAAGAAGCCGTCGAGCGCGCTGATGTCCGGTGGCTCCAGCGGCGCCGGCAGGGCGTCGAGCAGGGCTTCGAGCTGCTCGCGCTCGCGGTCGGTCAGTGCCGGCAGGCTGGCCGGGCTGTCGGGGCTGGCATGACGACGCATGGCATCGATTGTCGTTGTTGCACCACCAACTTCCCACGAACTTGGGATGCCCTCGCCGCGGCGGGCTCACTACATTCGATGCATGCCGCGCTGCTTGAGCGTGGCACCGATCCCAACGACGTCCTTTTGAGGACTTAACACGCTCGGCCGGCAACGGCCGGGCGTTTCTTTTTTGGAGATCGACCGCCTAGGTGCCGATGACGCCGCCATCGCGTTTGCGGATCACCACCGTTGCCGAGCGTGGCCGGCCGCCGGGCTTGTAGTCGGGCCAGTTCGAATACTTGCTCGGCTCGGCGGGGTCGCTGCGGTCGCTCGGGGTTTCGCCCGGGTGCTGGACGTTGATGAACAGCGTGCGGCCGTCGGGCGTCCAGGTCGCGCCCGTGATCTCACAGTTGGTCGGGCCGGTCAGAAAACGCCGCGTGTCGCCGCTGCGCGGATCGCAGGCCAGCATCTGGTTGTTGCCAACATTCTTCAGTTCGCCCTTGTACATCTGCGTGGCGTGGGCGTCGGTCTGGACCCAGAGCACGCCGCGGGCGTCAAAGGCGATGCCGTCCGGGCAGGCGTAGACGTCGCCCTTGATGTTGCCCTTGGCCTCGGCGCGTGCGTTGGCCGGGTCGCCGGCCAGCACGAGGTGGTTCCACTTGAAGGTCGTGGCATCGAAGTCGCGGTCTTCCTGCCAGCGGATGATCTGGCCAAAGGCGTTGTTGGCGCGCGGGTTGGCAGCATCGACGCCCGGGAAGTTCGGCTGGCCACGCGAGCTGTTGTTGGTCAGCGTGCAATAGACCCAGCCGGAGAGCGGGTCGATCGCCAGCCACTCCGGGCGATCCATCTTCGTCGCGCCGAGCAGGTCGCTGGCCTGGCGCGACTTGATCAGCACTTCGCCCTGGTCGGCAAATCCGTTGGCGGCGGTGAGCGGGCCCTGGCCGTGGGTCATCGGGATCCACTGCCCCGTGCCGTCGGCGTTGAAGCGGCCGACATGCAGCGTGCCGTGGTCGAGCAGCGTCGCGTTGGGCTTGGCGCCGCCGGGCTGGATCTTGTCGCGCGAGACGAACTTGTAGATGTACTCGAAGCGCGCGTCCTCGCCCGAATAGACCACGGCGCGGCCGTCCTTCGTCACCGCCACCCACGCGCCTTCGTGCGCGGCGCGGCCGAGCGCGGTGCGCTTGATCGGCGTCGACGTCGGGTCGTAGGGATCGACCTCGACCACCCAGCCGTGCCGATTCGGTTCGTTCGGGTTCTTCACCGCATCGAAGCGCGCATCGTGCGCGTGCCAGTTGTAGCCCCAGCCGCCCTTGCGCATGCCCCAGCGTTTTTCGTGCGCCGACAGGTTGTCGCCGCCACTGAAATAGCCCATCCAGTTTTCTTCGCCCGAGAGGTAGGTGCCCCACGGCGTCTTGCTGCTGGCGCAGTTGTTGAAGGTGCCGAGCGCGAGCTTGGCGTCGGCATCGGCCGCGGTCTTCATCATCGGATGGCCGGCGCAGGGCCCGCCAATCGCAAACGGCGTGTTGGCGGTGAAGCGTCGCGCATAGCGGCTGGGCCGCACCATGTCCCACTTGCCGTCTTTGGCCGCCACCTCGATCACCGACAGCCCGTGCGCGGCTTGCGACTTGCGCACCTTCTCGGCGCTCCAGTCGGCCTGTCCGCCGCTGTGCAGCAGGCCGTCGTCGGTGTACTCGTGGTTCATCGCCAGCAGGCCGCGCGTGCTGCTGTTGCCGTCGAGCGGAAAGAACTCCATGCCGTCGTGGTGCATGCCCATCTGCACCGCCTGCTCTGCAGCCGTGTGCGAGCCGTCGCCCTTCCACGCCGGCATGTTGTTCGGCACGCCGACCGGCTCGCCCCAGGCCGCGATGACGGAGGCGATGTAGCCCTCGGGCACCAGCAACTTATCGCTCGCATCGACCGCGATGCCCTTGAAGCCGATCGACGGCGCCAGCGCTGGCGTCGTGTCGCGCGAAGTCCCGGCCGGCGCTGCACAGCCGGTCACCAGCGGCGCGTACAGCGCGCTGACCGCCACGCCCAGCGTGCCGCGCAGCACGGTGCGCCGCGCCGGGTCGCTAACCTCGTGAATGCTAGGGTTGGACGAGCGGTTGCTGTCTTCCATCGCGTCGAAATCTTTGGCCAATGGTGGACTCCTTCAGGTCTGTGCATTGTGCGAACGCCGATGCCCGCCGTGTGACTCGCAAACCCCGAGACCGGATGACAATCTGTGCATGGACAAACCGCCGACTCCAATAGTGCGCCCGGTGGCGCCCACTGACCTGGCCCAGTGGCGGCCGCTCTGGGACGGCTACAACGCGTTCTACGGCCGCAGCGGACCGACAGCCTTGGCCGAAGACATCACGCGCGCGACCTGGGGTCGCTTCTTCGACGCCTATGAACCAGTGCATGCGCTGGTTGCCGAGCACGAGGGCCGGCTCGTCGGCCTCGTGCACTACCTGTTTCATCGCAGCACCGTCTCGCTCGGACCCAACTGCTACCTGCAGGATCTGTTCACCGATGCCGCTCTGCGAGGGCAAGGTGTCGGCCGCGCGTTGATCGCTGCGGTGGCCGAACGGGCGAAGGCCGGCGGCGCTTCGCGCGTGTACTGGATGACACAAGAGACCAACACGACCGCCATGCGGCTCTACGACCGGGTCGCCGAGAAGCCGGGCTTTCTGATCTATCGCCAGGTGTTCGCATGACTTCAGACAACGCACGCACCGTCCTCATCACCGGCGCCTCGCGCGGCATCGGCGCGGCTTGCGCGCTGGCCTGCGCGCGTGACGGTTGGGACGTGGCCGTCAACTACACGCGCGACAGCGCCGCCGCCGAGCGCGTGGCGCGCGAAGTGCGCGCGCTCGGCCGGCGTGCGATCCACGTGCAGGCCGATGTCGCCGACGAATCCGCGGTGCTGGCGATGTTCGCGCGCATCGACGCCGAGTTGCCACCACTGCGCGGCCTGGTCAACAACGCCGGCATCGTCGATGCGATGGCGCGCGTCGATCAGACCAGCATCGCGCGATTGCAGCGCATGTTCGAGATCAACGTCTTCGGCTCGTTCCTCTGCGCTCGCGAAGCGGTCAAGCGCATGAGCACGAAGTACGACGGTCAGGGCGGCGCGATCGTCAACCTGTCCTCCATCGCCGCCAAGCTCGGCGGGCCGGGCTGGTATGTCGACTACGCGGCCAGCAAGGGTGCGATCGACACCTTCACGGTCGGCCTGGCGCGCGAGGTGGCGGCCGAAGGCATCCGTGTCAACGCGGTGCGCCCGGGCATCATCGACACCGACATCCACGCCTCCGGCGGCCAGCCCGACCGCGCCCACCAGAGCGCCTCACTGATTCCGATGCAGCGCCCGGGCACGGCCGACGAAGTGGCCGCCGCGATCGTCTGGTTGTTGTCGAACGAAGCACGCTACACCACCGGGGCCATCCTCGATGTCAGCGGCGGGCGCTGACCTTGGAGCGTCTCACGGCGATTTTCCTGGCATGTGCGCTGTGCTGCGCAATGCCGACCCACGCCAAACCCCTCGTCTACTGCGCCGACGCCAGCCCCGAAGGCTTCGATCCGAGCTTGTGGGACAGCACCAGCACGAGCAACGTCACGTCGCAACTCTTCAACGGCCTGGTCGGTTTCGTGCGCGGCACGACGCAACTCAAACCCGAGCTGGCGACGGCGTGGCAGATCACGCCCGACGCGAAGAGTTTCACCTTCACGCTGCGCCGCGGTGTTCGGTTCCACAGCACGCCTTACTTCACGCCGACGCGCGAGATGAATGCCGACGACGTGATCTTCACGTTCTTCCGGCGCATGACCGATCCGCAGCACCCGTTTCACAAGGCGTTTGCAGTGCCGTATGTCTATGCGCAGAGCCTCGGTCTGGCGGAGATGATCGCCGGCATCGACCGCATCGACGATCACACCGTGCGCTTTCGGCTGAAGCAGGCCAACGTCGCCTTTCTCAGCTACTTCAGCGGCGCGTTTGCCGGCATCCACTCGGCCGAGTACGCGGACAAGCTGCTCGCCGAAGGGCGTGCGAGTGCGATCAACAACCAGCCGGTCGGCAGCGGTCCCTTCAAGTTCAAGAGCTACCGCAAGGACGATGTGGTGCGCTTGCTGCCGCACGAAGGCTATTGGGGCGGCGCGCAGAAGACGACGCAGTTGATCTTTGCGATCAGCCGCGAACCGGCGGTGCGCGTGCAGAAAATGGCCGCTGGCGAATGCCACATCACCGCGCCGCTGCGCGACATCGACA
>JANOEG010000295.1:0-4014 GCA_031413095.1 Burkholderiales bacterium
CCGAAGATCGTTCAGGCCAAGCGCGACATCGATGCCGGGCTGGTCGACACCGACATGCGAGCCACGCCAGGCCTCGACGCGGCGCGCCGCGAACAGCTCGTGCCGACGCCGAAGCCGGCGCCAGACAAGGCCGCTTAGCGAGTCAGTGCTTCAGAAAGAAGCGAACGATTTCTGCCGACGCGTCCGGGCCGTTCGGATCGGTGTACGAGCCGGCGGCACTGCCGCCGAACCAGGCATGCGAGCCGCCATGCACGACCCACTCTTCGACGGCGGTATCGCCGTCGGCATCCAGGAAGCGCGTCACCGTGCAGCGCTTGCCGCCTTCGATGGCGGGGCCTCTGGTGAGGCGCCGCAGCGGCGCGCGCTGTTGCTCGAACGCCGACACGGCCTGGCCGACGACGGCGGCGCCATTGGCCGCTGTCACTGTCGCGTCGGCATCGCCGTGAAAGACGATCGTCGGCACGGCCTGCGACTCAGGGCGGATGGCATGTGCCATCGCAGGCGCGCCGTGGCGACCTTGCATCGCCGCAAACGCCGAAGGCACGTCGTGCGCCGCACCGGCAGGCAGACCCGAGTGCGCGGCGACCGCAGCGAACAGCTCCGGGTACTCGCGGCCGAGGATGACCGCCATCGCTGCGCCGGCGGACAGGCCGGCAACGAACACCCGACCGTCGTCGACGGCATGGGCGCGGGCCACGTCGGCAACGATGCCGGCCAGCAACGACGGTTCCGCGCCGTCCCTGTCTTGTTGTGCACGCTCGAACCAGTTCCAGCAGTTGCTGCCGTTGGCTTTGGCTGTCTGCGCCGGATAGGCGACGAGAAAGCCATGCTGCTCGGCGAGCTGGTTCATGCGCGTGCCTGCGGCAAAGTCATCCGGGTTCTGTTTACAGCCGTGCAGCATCACGATCAGCGGCATCGGCGCGCCGCCTTGGCCCTCGTATGACGACGGCACGAACAGCTTGTAGCTGCGGCTGCCATGAGCGCTGGTGTGGCTGCGGGTCACGAACTGACCGGCGTCGGTGACGGCGGGTGGGTCGATGACGTCGGCGAAGTCTGATTGCGAAGACGGCGCGAGCCCCGCGGAGCGCAGCGCGTTGTCGATGGTCTGGCGGATGCTGTCGCTGCCACCAACGCCGCGGTGCAGCCCGGCGGCGTTGAGTGCGCGGTCGATGACCTCGGTGATCTTGTCGGGTGAGGCAATGCTTTTCACACGTGTTCCGATATGATTGCTGCGGTGCAACAATCATGCGCTCTGCGGAGGCCGTCCGGGTAGGACAACAGGACTTCGCGGGCTGCGTTACCTCGCGTATGTGCGCCGGCGCACTACAGTGGCGACTCACGTATTGCAGCAGCGATCTCGCGATCAGGAGATGTGATGGCAGACCAATCAACCGAGCCGACGCGGCAGACCTTCAAGCGTTTTCAGCAAACGCTTGACACGCAGGGCGTGCGTGCGGCGCTGGCCTACCTGGTGTCGCTGTCGGACTACCGCTTCATCGGCATCTTCCGCTTTCGCGATGGCAAGGCCACGGCGGCAGTGCACGTCGACCGCGAGAACCCCAACGAGTTGCGTTCGGCGGAAGTGCCCGACACGGCCACCTACTGCTGCTACGTGCGCGACTCGCGCGGCATCTTCACCACGGCCGATGCGCTGCGCGACGAGCGCCTGGACACGCACGCGGCGCGCGATCAGGTGTTGGCCTACTGCGGCGTCCCGGTGATGGATGCCGAGGGGCAGGTGCTGGGCACCTTGTGTCACTACGACGTGGTGCCGCGGGACCCGCAGCAACTCGACCTGGCGCTGTTGATCGAGGTCGCCAGCGCGTTGGCTCTCGGCGCGCATGTGCCGCCGTATCCAACGAGCACGACCAGCGCTCAATGCGCCGAGCAGACCGACGGACAGCCGTAGTCGCGGCCGACCATGGCGCGGGCGAACAGGTAGTTGGCGCAGGCGCGTGCGGTCAGGGCGTCGAGATCGACGAGGCCCTTGGCGTCGCACGGAAAGGCCAGCGCACGGCCACGGGCGAACAGTGACGGGTAGCGGATCTCGAAGCCCTCCTTGGCGATCGATAGGTTCATGGCGGGCTCCTGACGCGCGAGCCGTTGTCGGCTCGCATGCTTGAACAGTAGGCGCAGCGCGTTCTGTGCGCTGTCGGACGAACGGCCCCTGCGCAGTGAGACGACGCGCATCGGCGGCCTCCTACGCCGGCATGTTGCGGCGCCCTACACCACGCCGCCGTCACCGCCGAAACACTGGTCGCACTCAACAAGACGGAGTCGAGCCATGGCCAGCGTTTCTGAAATCATGTCCAGCGACGTGCAGATCGTCGCTCCCGGCGACACCTTGCGCGCCGCCGCGCAGCTGATGCAGGACCGGGATGTCGGCGCCTTGCCGGTGTGCGAGAGCAACACCCTGCTCGGCATCGTCACCGACCGTGACATCGCAGTGCGCGGCGTCGCCAGCGGCCTCGACCCCGACAAGGACTGCGTCAGCGACGTCATGACCGACGGTGTCGAAGTCTGCACCGCCGACGATGACGCGCAGGATGTGATGCGCCGAATGGGCGAGCTGCAGGTGCGGCGTCTGCCCGTGGTGGGCAGCGATGGCCGCTTGGTGGGCATCGTCTCGCTGGCCGATCTGGCCACGCGGCAATCGGCACACATCGATCGCATCGTGCGCGAGATCTCCGAGCCGAACGCGGTGGCCGAAACATGACCCATATGGCCGACACCGTCGGCTCCCGTTGTCTCGTCGCGTTGCTCACCTTGCCGATGCTGTTGTGGGCCTGCAGCGAGCAGGCGCGCTTGCCCGATGGCGCTGACAAAGGCGTGACGCCGACGCTGCCCGACCCCCAGCGTACGCTGATCCCGACCGTCAACATCGCGCCGGCCGTTCGTTGGCGCGAAGGACAGACGCCGCAGGCCGCGCCGGGCTTGGCGGTGCGTGCGTTCGCCAGCGGCCTCGAGCACCCGCGCTGGCTGCAAGTGCTGCCCAACGGCGACGTACTCGTCGCTGAGAGCAACGCGCCGCCGCGGCCCGAAGCAGGCCAGGGCATCAAGGGCTGGGTGATGAAGAAAGTGATGGCGCGCGCCGGTGCCGGTGTGCCGAGCGCGAACCGCATCACCTTGCTGCGCGACACTGATGGCGACGGCACGGCCGAAACGCGCAGCGTCTTCCTGCAAGGCCTGAATTCGCCGTTCGGCATGGCGCTGGTAGGTGACCGTCTCTACGTCGCCAATGCCGACGCGGTGATCGAGTACCCCTACACGACCGGCCAAGCGCAGATCAGCGCGCCGGGACGCCGCCTCACCGACCTGCCCGGCGGGCCGCGCAACCACCACTGGACCAAGTCGCTGATCGCCAGCGCCGACGGCAGCAAGCTCTACGCCACCGTCGGCAGCAACAGCAACGTCGCTGAACACGGCATGGCGGTTGAAGAGGGCCGCGCCGCCATCTGGGAGATCGACCGTGCCAGCGGCGCCAAGCGCTTGTTTGCAACCGGCCTGCGCAACCCCAACGGCATGGCCTGGACGGCCGACGGCAAACTGTGGACGGTGGTCAACGAGCGCGACGAACTCGGCAGCGACCTCGTGCCCGACTACCTGACGTCCGTCAAAGACGGTGGCTTCTATGGCTGGCCGTATAGCTGGTACGGCAGCCATGTCGATCCGCGTGTCTCACCACCGCGGCCCGACCTGGTGGCGCAAGCGATCGCACCCGACTACGCGCTCGGCGCGCACGTGGCGCCGCTCGGGCTGGCCGCGGCTGCGCCGAGCCCATTGACCGCGGCGCTGGCCGTGGCCGGTGCACCCAGCGCCCCTGCGGCTCCCGTTGCAGCCCCTGCGGCCACTGCAGCCAGCGCGCTGGCGGCATCAGCGCCGGCCGCCGCAGTGCAGGTGCACGGCATGTTCGTCGGCCTGCACGGTTCGTGGAACCGCCAGCCGCTGTCGGGCTACAAGGTTGTCTATGTCGCGTTCGAAGGCGACAAGCCGATCGGCTTGCCGCGCGACGTA
>JANOEG010000296.1:0-1668 GCA_031413095.1 Burkholderiales bacterium
CCGCTGATCCGCCGCGCCGATGCGCCTCCGAAGCGCGGTGATTTCACGATGGACCCGACGCGCATGATGGACATCTTCCGCGAAGCAACGTGGGAAGAAGCGCTTGAGTTCGCTGGCGGCAAGTTGAAGGCAATTCGCGACGCGCATGGCAAGAAAGCACTGGCGGGCTTCGGGTCGGCCAAGGGCAGCAACGAAGAGGCCTACCTGTTCCAGAAGCTGGTGCGCACGGGCTTCGGCAGCAACAACGTTGACCACTGCACGCGGCTGTGCCACGCCTCGTCGGTGGTGGCATTGCTCGAAGGCATCGGCTCCGGTGCCGTGAGCAACCCGGTGATGGACGTGACGAAGGCCGAGGTGGTGATCCTGATCGGCGCCAACCCGACGGTGAACCATCCGGTGGCGGCGAGCTTCATCAAGAACGCCACCAAGACCGGGACCAAGCTGATCGTGATGGACCCGCGGCGCTCCGACCTGTCGCGCGTGGCCCATCGCTTCCTGCAGTTCAAAGCCGATACCGACGTGGCGATGCTGAACGCGATGATGCACGTCATCGTCAACGAGGGCCTGGTCGATGCTGCGTTCATCGCCGAGCGAACGATCGGCTATGAAGAGCTGAAAAAGAACGTCGAGGGCTACAGCCCCGAGGCGATGGCGCCGATTTGCGGCATCGATGCCGAAACCTTGCGGTACGTGGCGCGGCTGTACGCACGCTCGAAAGGCTCGATGATCCTGTGGGGCATGGGCGTTTCCCAGCATGTGCACGGCACCGACAACGCGCGCTGCCTGATCGCGCTGGCGCTGATGACGGGGCAGATCGGTCGCCCCGGCACCGGCCTGCATCCGCTGCGTGGCCAGAACAACGTGCAGGGCGCGTCCGATGCGGGCCTGATCCCGATGATGCTGCCCGACTACCAGCATGTCTCTCAAGCGCCGGTGCGCGAGCGCTTCGAGCGCGCGTGGAAGTTGGCGCCGGGCACGCTCGACGCGCAACCCGGCCTGACGGTTGTCGAAGTCATGGAGTCGATCCTCGCCGGCGGCGTCAAGGGGATGTACGTCATGGGCGAGAACCCCGCGATGTCCGACCCGGATGCCAATCACGCGCGCGACGCGCTCGCGGCGTTGGAGCATCTCGTCGTGCAGGACATCTTCCTCACCGAGACCGCGTACCTGGCCGACGTGATCCTGCCCGCGGGCGCGTTCGCCGAGAAGACCGGCAGCTTCACCAACACCGACCGCCTCGTGCAGATCGGCCGCCAGGCGATCACGCCCCCCGGCGATGCGCGGCAGGACCTGTGGATCATCGAGCAGATCGCCAACCAGCTCGGCTGCGGATGGCACTACGGCCATGTCAGCGAGGTCTTCGACGAGATGCGCCACACGATGCCGAGCATCGGCGGCATCACCTGGGAGCGGCTCGAACGCGAGCATGCGGTGACCTACCCGTGCGTGGCCGAGGGCGACCCAGGGCAGAGCGTGGTCTTCACCGATGACTTCCCGCGCGAAGGCGGCAGGGCGCGCTTTGTGCCGGCCGACATCATCCCTGCGAACGAACGGCCGGACGCCGAGTACCCGCTGGTGCTGATCACCGGTCGTCAGTTGGAGCATTGGCACACCGGCAGCATGACGCGCCGCGCCTCGATGCTCGACGCGATCGAGCCCGACCCGACG
>JANOEG010000297.1:0-1937 GCA_031413095.1 Burkholderiales bacterium
GCAAGAACAATTCCCCTGACATGACGCTCGACGAAGGCGCGCTCGACAAGGCGCGCACGCAACTTGACGATGGCGCGGTCACACCGAGCATCGGCGAGTGGAGCGAGCCGATCGTGGCCCTGCTCAACGATGCGCTGGCCACCGAGCTGGTCTGCGTCCTGCGCTACAAGCGCCACCACTTCACCGCGCGCGGCATGGCGTCGCCGGCGATCGCGGCCGAGTTCATGGTTCACGCCGTCGAAGAGACCGCACACGCCGACAAGATCGCCGAGCGCATCGTGCAGCTCGGCGGCGAGCCCGACTTCAACCCGGTGACGCTGCTCGAACGCAGCCATGCCGACTACGACACCTCATCGGCCTTGCGCGACATGATTCGCGCCAACCTCGTGGCCGAGCGAGTGGCGGTCGAAGCCTACCGGCAGATGATCGGCCTGATCGGCGACAAGGATCCGACGACGCGGCGCATGCTGGAGACGATCCTCGCCGACGAGGAAGAGCACGCCGATGAGATGAACGACCTGCTGGAAAAACAATAAGTTGACGACCCCTCGGCCGCTTCGCGGCCGAGGGGTCAACGTGATGTCACCGAGGAAGCTGGCCCACCGGGTCGGCTTCTTCGTCTTCGATGTCGCCGGTCTCGGCGATCTCGTCGCGCCAGCGGGCGCGGTAGTCTTCGGCCTCGCGCCACGCCTCGTCGGCATCGAACCGCGAGTGGTTGAGAGCCAGCAGCGTCAATTGCGCCACGGCGTCGAAGTGCAGCGTGCTCATGCGCTCGATCGACACCCAGAGCAGGCGGTTGCTCGGCAGGGCCAGCTCGCCGTGAGTCGCTTCGGCCAGCAACTCGCGCAGCAGTTCGGTCTGTTTCTCAACTGCATCCAGCGCCGGCAGGCCGAGTTCGCGAAAGCGCGGAAACAGTGTCTGTTCCTCGAGCTTCAGGCGCAGCTCGATGGCCAGCACCGCCCGCCGCGAGGAACGCATGCTGCCGCTGGTGCGGCGGCGTTCCGCCACCGAAAGCCGTTCAACGGCCAGCGCCGATTCGGCCAGCAATGCCAGCAGTGGGGAATCGGTGACGGCCACTGCGTTCATGAGTGAGAAGGCGCCGGGCCGACCTGCGAGCCGACGGTCGGCAACGCGCCGCCTTCGCCTTCCCAGGTTGTGACCTCGGCCGGTTTGGCCTTGGACTTTTGCACTGCGCGCTGTTGCTCCTGCGCGCGGCGGCGGTTGTCCCACTGCCAGATCAGGCAGGCAGCGGCAGCGAAGGTGGTGAGTCGGATGATCATGATGGTGGTGGTGTTGGCGTGTTGGAAGAAGAGGATGGCGCCTGGCGTGCCCAGCTGCCGATCAGCGCTGAAAGGGTGCCGGGATTGAGGACGCTGCTGACCAGTCCGGAGGTGAGTTGGGCACCCAGACCTGCCCACACGACCGCGGTGACACGGTTGCGCCAGGGGCGCCAGACCACCATCGCCGCACCCGCGGCCATGGCCAGCGCGATCGCTGCCACCGGGTGCGTGCGCACCAGCGGCTTCAAGGCCTGCGCGCCCGCATCGGACGCGATGTCGACGACCGGCCGCGCCGGATGGCGACGCCACCACAGGCGCAACGCTCGCGTCGCCGTGGCGAACAAGGGCATCGCAAACGGCCACCCGGCTGAGGGTCCGGCGCTCTGCGGCAAAGCCTCGTCGGGCGATCGCATCTTCGTCAGCTCGGCGTGGATGGAAGCGCGCGATGCTTCGAGGCGTTGTCGCGCCAGGTCGGTGGTCATCGGACGACCCTCCGCGCTGCGCGCTGCGGGATCAGCGCTTGGGAGCGGCCCGGCGCGTTCATGCGGCTGCTCGCAGCAGCGCCAGATCGGCCTCGAACTGCTGCGTGATGGACGTGCCGCGGCGGCCGTCGGTGCGCCGTCGCGCCAACCAGCCGCCCAGCAACGCGAGCAACGC
>JANOEG010000298.1:0-1618 GCA_031413095.1 Burkholderiales bacterium
ACTGGCCGCCGCAGTACACGATCATGAAGGGCGACACGTTGGAGCCGCTGCAGATCGTCAGCACGCGTGGCAACACTGTCGACAAGCAGGAGTACCACCCCGAACCGCGCGTGGCCTCGATCGTGGCCTCGCACTTCAAGCCCGAGTTCGTCGTCAACGTCAAGGAAACCGGCCAGACCCTGCTGGTGGACTACAGCAATGTCAACGCGCTGAAGACCACCACGATCGGCACCGCGCGCTTCCTGCACGACGGCGGCTTCGACTCGACCAAACGCTACTTCATGGTCGCAGCCAACCAGAGCAACAAAATCGCCGCGGTGGACATGAAGGACGGCAAGCTCGCCGCGTTGATCGACGTGGGCAAGATCCCGCACCCGGGCCGCGGCGCCAACTTCGTGCACCCGAAGTTCGGCCCGGTGTGGTCCACCGGCCACCTCGGTGACGAGACGATCTCGCTGATCGCGACCGACCCCGTCAAGCACAAGCAATACGCTTTCAAGCAGGTCGCGGTGCTGAAGGGCCAGGGCGGCGGGTCGCTGTTCATCAAGACGCACCCGAAGAGCACCAACCTGTACGTCGACACGACGCTGAACCCCGACCCGAAGATCTCGCAGTCGGTGGCGGTGTTCGACATCAAGAACCTCAACAAGGGCTTCACGGTGCTGCCGATCGCCGAATGGGCGGGCCTGAAGGACGACGGCGCCAAGCGCGTTGTCCAGCCCGAGTACAACGTGGCCGGCGACGAGGTCTGGTTCTCGGTCTGGAGCGCCAAGAACAAGGAGAGCGCGATCGTCGTCGTCGATGACAAGACGCGCAAGCTGAAGACGGTGATCAAGGATCCGCGACTGATCACGCCGACAGGCAAGTTCAACGTCAACAACACGCAGAAGGACGTCTACTGATGAAGCACCACCTCGTGCCCTCCATCGCCATGTTGGCCGCACTGGCGCTGACGGCCTTCGCAGCGCAAGCCAGCCCCGAGACCGAGGCGGCGATGAACAAGGCCGGCTGCATGGCCTGTCACACCAAGGACAAGAAGCTCGTCGGCCCATCGTTCAAGGACATCGCCGCCAAGTACAAAGGCCAGGCCGATGCGCCACCGAAGCTCGCCGAGAAGGTGCGCAAGGGCGGCAGCGGCGTCTTCGGCCCCGTGCCGATGGCGCCCAACGGTGTCGACAAGATCAGCGACAAGGATCTGAAGGAAGCGGTGGAGCTGATCCTGAAGTCGTGAGCCCTGCGTGACGCGATTGCGCAACCTGCTGGCCGGCATGCTCGCCGGCGGCGTCTGCGCCGTATCCCTCGCCGCGCCCGTCGCCACCTCGGCCGACGGGCGCTGGCGCATCGAGGGCCGCGACGGTGCGGTGCTCGTGTTCGACGGCGAGCGCCTCACGAAGTCGCTGCCGGCGCAGCGCCTGGGCGGCGACGCGCGCGCATCGCTAGTCGACGTGGCCTGGCTGCCGGCGCGACGCAGCTTCGTCATCGCCTTCGACACCTTGCCCGAACTGTGGGAGCTGTCAGCCGACCCGCAGGCCCCGCCAGTGCACGACGGCCTGGTGCACGACTACCGCATGGGCGAGGCCATCGCCGCGCCCGGCTTCCTCGGCGTGCGTCGCACGCC
>JANOEG010000299.1:0-8882 GCA_031413095.1 Burkholderiales bacterium
CACGTAGTCGGTGGCAGCGAGCACGTCGAACAGCGTGACGCCGGGGCCACGCAGCGGCAGGCCGAGCACGAAGGCGAGTTCGACCTCGATCCGCGGCGCGATGAAGCGGTGGATGGGGATGTCGCCGCCCTGCTCGAAGAACATGTCGTCCATCAGCGGCGCGTAGTCGGGCTCGGTGATCTGGCTGGCCTGCTGCATCGCGCGCGACGTGAGGCCGATCTTGCGACCGCGGATGCAGCGGCCGTCGGCGAGTTCGAGCTTGACCCATTCACGCTGGATCGCGTAGCCGTCGTCGATCGTCATCTGTGGATGTGCGCGCGAGAAGTGGCGCAGCGGGGTGCGCGTCTTGCGTGCGTCGTAGAGCTGGCGTGCGAGCGTGGCGATGGTGATTGCGTCGAGCACAGTCAGCCCTTGTTGGTGTTGCTGTTGAACAGCGCGTGCAGGTTGCCGAACTTGGCGTCGAAGACCTCCGGGCCTTCGTCGATCTGCAGCGTCAGCCCCAGCGGCCGGCGCGCCAGCAGCGGCGCGAAGTGCGCCTTCGCGGCCTCAGTCAGTGCCTGGCCCGCCGCCTGGTGCACGGCCGCGCCGCGTCCACGCGCCATGCGCATGTTGATCCAGCAGAAGGCGTGGTCGCCCGAGGCATCGGCCACCGCGTGGTGCGCCGCCGGG
Source organism: Burkholderiales bacterium (assembly GCA_031413095.1). Lineage (GTDB taxonomy): Bacteria > Pseudomonadota > Gammaproteobacteria > Burkholderiales > Burkholderiaceae_C > CADEEN01. Next base: position 670 of record JANOEG010000299.1, read on the forward strand.
TAGGCCAGCACGCGTGTGCCGCCAATCGGAAACACAGCCTGCCCACGCTCGTCCTTCACCGTCGGCAACACGCGGGCCAACGTGCGGCACAGGGCGGTCATGTCGGTCTCGGCTTCGATGTCGGGCGTGTAGAGGATGACGATGTGGGGCATGGCGGTGTGTGTCTCAGAGGCGTGTTGCGACGGAGGTGTAGCCGTCAGCGCGCGAGGCGACGGCCTTCGGGATCGCGCTGCCGTCTTGCGGCGTGACCGGGAACACGGCATTGATCTGCCCCGTGCCTGAAGCCCCGAAGTACGGCGTGATGACTTCGGCCTGGCCGTCGTAGGTGCTCCAGCCCAACAAGCCGAGCAGCATCGCCGTGTCGTGCATGAAGCCTTCGCCGTGGCCCTTGCTCGCGTACTCGGGCAGCATGTCGCAGAAGTCTTTCCAGTCGCCGCGCTGCCACATCTGCACCACGCTGCGGTCGAGTTGTTCGAGGAACGGGCTCCAGAGGCGAAATGCGAACTCGGGCGCCAGGCCGTTCTGCGCGAAGCGGTGGCTCAGGCTGCCGCTGGCAAGAAACGCAACCGTGCCGTCGTAGTGCTCTTCGACAGCGCGGCGCATCGCCCAGCCGAGACGCGCGCTGTCGGCGAGGTAATGCGCCATGCACAAGGCCGAGACGGAGATCACCTTGAAGTGCTGGTCGGCGTTCATGTAGCGCATCGGCACCAGCGTGCCGTACTCGGGGTTCAGCGTCGTCGCGTCATGGGCCAGCGTCTCGACACCCATCGCGTTGCATTCGCGCGCCAGCAACTGGCCGAGTTCAGGATTGCCCGGCGTCTCGAACGCCATGTTGGCGATGAAGTGCGGCAGCTCGTTGCTGGTGTAGGTGCCCTTGAAATGCGGTGCGCAGTTGAGGTGGTAGTTGGCGTTGACGAGCCAATGCGTGTCGAAGACGACGATCGTGTCCACGCCCGCTTCACGGCAGCGGCGCGCGATCTCTCGGTGGCCGTCGATCGCGTCCTGGCGCGTGCCCTTGCGCGGGCCATCCAGTTCGCTCAGGTACATCGACGGCACGTGCGTGATCTTGGCGGCGAGAGCGACTTTGCCCATGATTACGCGCCCCAATGCGGAATGTGATGCGACCCCATCGACACCGCCACGTTCTTCGGTTCGAGAAACACCTCGTAGCTCCACGTCCCACCCTCGCGTCCTGTCCCGCTGGCCTTGGTGCCGCCGAAGGGCTGACGAAGGTCGCGCACGTTCTGGCTGTTGACGAAGCACATGCCCGCTTCGATGGCTGCGGCGACGCGGTGTGCGCGGCCGAGGTTCTCGGTCCAGACATAACTCGACAGGCCATACTGGATGTCGTTGGCCTTGGCGATCGCATCGGCCTCGTCTTCGAATGGGATCAGGCAAGCCACCGGACCGAAGATCTCTTCCTGCGCGATGCGCATGCGGTTGTCGACATCGGCGAACACGGTCGGCTTGACGAAGTTGCCGCGAGACAGCGCTGCCGGCAGCGTGGGCGCGTCGAGCCCGCCGCACAGCATCGTCGCACCCTCCTTCGGCCCGAGCTCGATGTAGCTGCGCACCTTGGCCAGGTGGCCCGGGCTGATCATTGGGCCGACGATGGTCTGTTCTTCGAGCGGGTCGCCGACGGTCAGGCGCTGCGCACGCGCGGCGAAGCGTTTCGCGAAGTCAGAATAGATCGACTTCTGAACGAGGATGCGCGAGCCCGCAGTACAGCGCTCGCCGTTGTTGCTGAAGATCATGAAGACGGCAGCGTCGAGCGCGCGATCCAAGTCGGCGTCGTCGAAGATCACGAATGGGCTCTTGCCGCCGAGCTCCATGCTGAACTTCTTCAGCCCCGCGGCCTGCACGATGCGGTTGCCGGTGACGGTGCTGCCGGTGAAACTGATCGCGCGCACGTCCGGGTGGCGGCAAAGCGGCTCGCCGGCCTCGGCGCCGAAACCATGGACGACGTTGAGCACCCCAGCGGGGATGCCGGCCTCCAACGCGAGTTCGCCCAGACGCGCGGCGGTCATTGGCGACAACTCGCTCATCTTCAGCACCGCGGTGTTGCCGAAGGCCAGCGCCGGCGCGACCTTCCACGTCGCCGTCATGAAGGGCACGTTCCACGGGCTGATCAGCGCGCACACGCCCACGGGGTGGTAGAGCGTGTAGTTGAGATGCGTGGGAGTCGGGTAGGTGTGGCCATCGACGCGCGTGCACATCTCGGCGAAGTAGTAGAAGTTGTCCGCCGCACGTGGCACGAGCTGCTTGCCGGTCTGCGCGATGACCTGGCCGGTGTCTTGCGTCTCGGTGCACGCGATCTCCGGCACGTGCGCGGCGATCAGGTTGCCGAGCTTGCGCATCAGGCGTGCGCGTTCGGTCGCGGGCAGTCCGGCCCACTTCGGAAACGCGGCCTTGGCGGCGGCCACGGCAGCATGCATTTCCGCGTCGCCGCCGCGGGCCACTTCGGCCAGCACTTCTTGCGTGGCCGGGTTCACCGTCTCGAAATACGCGGCGCTCTCGACCGGCTTGCCGTTGATCAGGTGCTGGATGCGCATGTTGTTCCTAGCTCTCGTCAGCGACGATGGTATTCACCAGGCGGCCGATGCCGTCGATCTCGGTCACCACCTCGTCGCCGACGTTGACATTGACCACGCCGTCGGGCGTGCCGGTGAGGATCACGTCGCCGGCCTGCAGCGTCATGAAGTCGCTCAGGTACTCGATCAGCGAGGCAATGTCGTTGACCATGTTGGCGGTGCTGCCCTGCTGTGTGACTTGGCCGTTGACGAGCGTGCGCAGCGCCAGCGCCTGCGGGTCGGGCACGTCGGCGGCATCGACGAACCAGGGGCCGAGCACCGTCGCGCCATCGCGGTTCTTGACGCGCAGGTTCGGCCGGTACCAGTTCTCGAGGTAGTCGCGCACGGCGTAGTCGTTGCACACGGTGTAGCCAGCGACGTGCTGCATCGCATTGGCGCGCTTCACGCGCTGCGCAGTGCGGCCGATGACGACGGCGAGTTCGCATTCGTAATGCATGAACGCCACACCCGCAGGACGGCGCGTGAAGCCGCGGTGGCCGAGCAGCGCGCTCGGCCCTTTGAAGAACACCAGCGGCTCGTCCTTGGCGGTGACCGACAGCTCCTTGCTCAGCTCCTTGACGTGGTCGGCGTAGTTGAGGCCGAGCGCGATCACGGTGCCGACATCGAACGGAGGCAGCCAGACGACGGAGTCTTCGGCGAGCACGCGGCCGTCGGCCAAGCGCAGGCCGCGTTCGTGCGGCACCGCGCTGTGCACAGAGCCGCCGTAGGCCACGCGTGCGGTCTTCATGCGGCTTCAGCCTCCACGCGCAAGCGCAGCGATCCCACACCGTCGATGATCAGCGTGACCGCGTGCCCGGCTTCGACCTGCGGCGCGCCGTGAGCAATGCCAAGTGCAAGCACGTCGCCGGCTTGCAGCGTCATGAACTCGGTGACGTCGGCGATCAACTGCGCCACACCGCGCACACGCTCGCCGGTAGTGAACTCGTGTACGACCACCCCATCGACTTCGACGCGACCGAGAAGCGCATCCGGGTCGGGCACCGCGCTCGCTGGCACGACACGTGCCCCAAGCGGGCAGAAGCCATCACGTGCCTTGAAGCGCGCGCCCGGCCGGTAGTGGTTGGGCAGCGGTGCGCTGATGTCGCCGACGAGCAGGTAGCCGGCCACATGCTGCAAAGCGCGCGCAGCCGGCACGCGGGAAGCCACCGCGCCGATGACGACGCCGAGCGATGCGCTCACCTGCAGCGCCGCCACGCCCGCAGGCACGCGCACGACGCCGCCTTCGGCGGCGAGCATGTGACGCGGCTTGACTTCGAGCATCGGTGCTCGCGGCGGCGCCTTGTGCGGTGGCTGGTGCACCGCGTCGCCGAGCGCGGCGAGTTGCAGCGCGTGGTTCAGCAGCGCGCAATAGACCGTGCCCGACAAGCGCCACGGCGGGCCGTCGAAAGCAACGGTTGGCGGCGAAGCCGTATTTGCTAACATGTGAACAATGTAATCACTAAGATGTGAGCATGTCAACCACGCGCCGGCGAGCCGCCTCGCCGAAGCCCTCCACCACGCTGCGCCACCGCAACCTGCCGCTGCTGCTGTTGCAGGCGCGCGAGGGCGTGCTGGCGCACTTCCGGCCGCTGCTCAATGCGCATGGCGTGACCGAACAGCAATGGCGCATCGTGCGCGCCTTGCTCGCCGAAGGGCCACTCGAGCCGCGCCAGATCGGCACGCTGTGCCGTATCTCCAGCCCCAGCCTCGCGGGCGTGCTGGCGCGCATGGACGAGCTCGGCCTAGTGCGGCGCGAGCGCACGGCGCAAGACCAGCGCCGCGTTCTGGTCAGTCTGACGCGCAAGAGCCGCGATCTGGCCGCGGCGATGGCACCCGAAGTCGAGGCCGTCTACGCGCGCATCGAAGACCACATCGGCGCCAATTTCGTGCAGCGCTTCTATGCCACGCTCGATGAACTCATCGGGCTGCTCGAAGGCTTGCCGCCCAACGACGAAGGCGAAAACGAGCCTTCCTGAAGACGTGCCAGAGCGAGGCAAGCGCTACAGTCCAGTTGCTGCCGCCGTAGTTCAATGGATAGAACGAGCGCCTCCTAAGCGCTAGATGCAGGTTCGATTCCTGCCGGGGGCGCCACGCTGTGGCCTCACTTGCGGCTGGCTCGCATCAGCAACAGCACGGGCAGGAGCCCGACGACCACGATTGCGATCGACGGCAGCGCCGCTTCGGCCAGCCGCTCGTCACGCGCCAGGTTGTAGGCCACCACGGCCAGGGTGTCGCTGTTGAAGGGACGCAGCACCAAGGTGGCCGGCAGCTCCTTCATCACGTCGACGAAGACCAGCAGCATTGCCGCGAACAGCGAACGTTTGAGCAAAGGCGTATGCACCTGCGCCAGCAGGCGGCCGCGCGAAGCGCCGAGCATGCGTGCGCTGTCGTCCAGGCTCAGCGGCAATCGGGTGTAGCCGACTTCCACGGTCTGCAATGCCACCGCCGAGAAGCGCACGAGGTAGGCGAAGAGCAAGCCGGCCACCGTGCCGGTGACCAGTGCAACCAGCGGCAAGCTGGGCCACTGCGACTGCAAAGCGCCGAGCGGCAGCAGGATGCCGACCGCGATCACCGTGCCGGGCACGGCGTAGCCCAGCGAGACCAACGTCGTGCCGATCTGCAACGTACGGGTGCGAAGGTCGCGTGGCGAAGTGACGCGCATCACGAACACCAACGCCAGCGCTAGTGCAGCGGCAGCCAGTGCAGCCAGTGCAGCGAGCTGGGAGCTGTTCAGGCACCACTGCGCAAAACGCGCCCAAGGCAAGCCGACCTCGCCGTAGGCCGCCTCGCGCCACACCAGGCGCGCCAGCAACATGAGCGGCAAGGCAAAGCCGAGCACCACCGGCAGCGCGCACAGAGCCCACGCCAGCAGCGCCAATCTGCCGCGCAAGACCACCGGTCGGGCTTCGCGGCCGTCGGTGGCAGAGATGCGCGTGGCCGCAAATCGCAACGTGCTGCGCGCGCGCCGCTCGGCATACAGCAGCGCCGCCACGACGATCAGCAGCACCGAGGCGATCTGCGCGGCGGCGACGCGGTCGTTCATCACCAGCCAGGCTTTGAAGATGCCGGTGGACAGTGTGGCGAGGCCGAAGTACGCGCCGACGCCATAGTCGGCGAGTGTTTCCATCAACGCCAGCGCCACACCGGCGACCAACGCGGGTCGCGAAAGAGGAAGCGCCACTTCAGTCACGCGCCGCCAGAAGCCGGCACCGAGCAGGCGCGCCGCTTCCATCAGGTGGATGCCGCGTTCGGCAAGCGAGGTGCGCACCAGCAGATAGACATACGGATACAGGGCGAGCACGAACAGAACGATCGCACCCGGCAAGCTGCGCACGTCGGGCCACAACGCACCTTCCACGCCAACCATCGCCCGCAACGCGCTTTGCAGCGGGCCGCTGAACTGGAGGAAGTCGGTATACACGTAGGCCAGCACATAGGCTGGCATCGCCAGCGGCAACAGCAATGCCCACTCGAAGACGCGTCGGCCCGGGAACTCGAACAGCGCCACCGCGGCCGCCGCGCCCGCGCCGACTACGGCCACCCCGATGGCCACGCCGACCGACAGCAGCAGCGACTGCACGGCGTAGCCGCCGAGCACCGTCTGCACTTGGTGCACCAGGCCGCTCCAGGCTGAAGCATCGAAGTTGAACCACGCGCCGAGCACGCCGAGCACCGGCAGCGCAAGCAGCAAGCAAAACAGGGTCAGCAGGATGCGCATCGTCGGGGTCACGACCGCATTCCAGGTGAATGCGAATGATTCTTATGTGACAGCTATGATACGGCGATGTTCCTCGACATCCGCGACGTCGGCGTTCGTTACGTCGCCAGCAGGGCAGGCCACGACGCAGTCACCGGCGTCTCGCTGTCGCTTGCAAAGGGACAGATCGGCGTGCTGATCGGCCCGTCGGGCTGCGGCAAGACCTCGTTGCTGCGCGCCGTGGCTGGCCTCGAAAAGCTCGCCGAAGGCAGCGTGCGCATGGACAGCCGCGTGCTGGCCGATGCGCAAACGCATGTCGAGCCCGAAGATCGCCGCATCGGCATGGTGTTCCAGGACTACGCGCTGTTCCCGCACCTCAACGTGCGCGACAACGTGGCCTTCGGCATCCGCCATCTGCCGCGCGCGGAATGTGAAGCGCGGGTGCAGGAGGTGCTCGAGCGCGTCGGCTTGGCGCATGCGGCGCGGCGCGCACCGCATCAACTCTCCGGCGGCCAACAGCAGCGCGTGGCGCTGGCCCGCGCTCTGGCACCGCAGCCGCAGTTGCTACTGCTCGACGAGCCGTTTTCGAGCCTCGATGCCGACCTGCGCGAGCGCCTGGCGCAGGACATCCGCGGCATCCTCAACCAACTCGGCACCACGGCGCTGTTCGTCACCCACGACCAACTCGAAGCGTTCGCGATCGGCGACGTGATTGGCGTCATGCACCGCGGCCGCCTGGAGCAATGGGACGACGCCTATTCGCTCTACCACCGGCCGGCCACGCGCTTCGTGGCCGACTTCATCGGCCACGGCGTGTTCACCCGCGGCGAGGTCGTCACCACCGCCGACGGCCCGCGCGTGATGACCTCGCTGGGGGCACTGGCCGACGCGGCCGAATGCCCGCTGCCGGGCGCCTACCCGAACGACGAATGCGACGTGCTGCTGCGCGCCGACGACATCGTTCACGACGACGATGCCCCGGTGCGGGCCTGCATCGAACGCAAGGCCTTTCGAGGCTCGGAGTTTTTGTACACGCTGCGTCTGGCCAGCGGTGAACAGGTGCTGGCCCACGTGCCCAGCCACCACGACCACCAGATCGGCGAATGGATCGGCATCCGGCCGCTGGTCGATCACGTCGTGACCTTTGAACGGGCTCCGGCCCCCCCTGACCCGGGCATTTGAACTTTGCCCTTGTTCACGCATCCGAACCGGGTCACGGGCGTATATTCGGTTCCGGGTTTGTCAAGGGAGTCCCACGCATGGGCGCCAAATTGAAGATTGCCGGTTTTGTCGCGCTGGGCGCGGTGGCCGGGGCGTTGACGACGATGCAGTTGCAAGCAGTTGCACGTGCCAGCTACGCGCCGTTGCCGCTCGAGGAAATGCAGCAGCTCGCGGCCGTGTTCGGCATGATCAAGTCCGATTACGTGGAACCCGTGGACGAGAAAAAGCTCGTCACCGACGCCATCGCCGGCATGGTGTCCGGCCTTGATCCACACAGCCAGTATTTCGACAAGAAGAGCTTCCGCGAATTCCGCGAAGGCACGACCGGCAAGTTTGTCGGCATCGGCATCGAGATCGCGATGGAAGACGGCCTGGTCAAGGTCGTCTCGCCGATCGAAGGCTCGCCGGCATTTCGCGCCGGACTGAAAAGCGGCGACCTGATCACCCGCATCGACGACACGCCGGTCAAGGGCCTGACGATCGATCAGGCGGTCAAGCGCATGCGCGGTGAGCCCAACACCAAGGTTTCGCTGACGGTCTTCCGCAAGGATGAATCGCGCAGCTTCCCGGTGAGCCTGATGCGCGAAGAGATTCGCCAGCAAAGCGTGCGCTCGAAGATCGTCGAGCCGGGCTATGCGTGGATCCGCTTGACGGTGTTCCAGGAGCGCACGCTCGATGACTTCGCGAAGAAGATCGAAGAAGCGTACAAGGCCGAGCCGAACCTG
>JANOEG010000300.1:0-1664 GCA_031413095.1 Burkholderiales bacterium
CGGTGGCGAATTCGGCCGACGAGCCTGCATTTCGCCATGCGGCGCCGATCACGGTGTCAACGCCGGGGGCCTTCGTGCAATTGCCACTGCCCGCCGCGGCGTACGGCCGCAGCGCGAGCACGAATCTCGCCGACCTGCGCATCGTCGATGCACGCGGCGAGAGCGTGCCATTCGCCGTGCTCGCACCGCGCCAGCCCGAGCCGCAAACCACTGAGCAGCAGCGCGATGCCACGCTGTACCCGCTGCCCGCCAAGCGGGAGGCTGACGGCACCTGGGCAGTGCCGATCGAAGTCACCATCGACGGCGGTCGTGTCAGCGTCAAGCGCAGCGCTGGGGGCACCACGGTGGCGCCGGTACCGACGTCGGCCGGCTGGTTGTTCGACCTTGGCGAGCGCCAGCGCGACGACCCCGTGCCGCAATCACTGCGCATCGCGTGGAGCGGCCCGGCCGAATTCACCGCGGCGTTTCGCTTCGACAGCAGCGACGACTTGCGCCAATGGCGCACCGGCGGCAGCGGCCAGCTGATGGCGTTGGCCTCGCCGACCGGCACGCTGACGCAGCCAACGGTGCCGCTGGGCGCCAACCCCGGCCGCTTAGTGCGCCTGGTCTGGGCCGACGCGGCCATCGCACCGCAGGTCGCCTCGGCCAAGGTGGTGACCGCGCAGCACGGCAGCAAGGTGCTCGACGCGCCCATCACCCTCGTCGTGCCGCCGGGCACCGAGCCCGCGGGCAAGGCCCCACCCGACGAAGGCGCACAGCGCGCCCTGCACTTCGACCTCGGCGGCACGCTGCCGATCACCCAGGTTGATTTGCACTGGACCCGCGGCACGCTCGTCGCGCCGGTGCGCCTGCAAGTGCGCAACGATGCCAACGAACCGTGGCGTGAACTCGGCGCCGCCGTGTTCTACCGCCTGGAACGCGGCACAGAGGTGGCGAGTTCGCCGCCGCTGCCCATCGCCGCCAACGCCCGTTATCTGCGCGTGCTGCCCGACCCCCGCGCCGCCGCGCTGGACGCCGCACAAACCCAACTCGTCGTGCAGGCGCCGCTGGCCAGCCTGGTCTTTGCGTCGCAAGGCGAGCCGCCCTACACACTGCAGGCCGGTGCCAAGGTCACAGCGCCCTCGGCCCTGCCGCTGGCCACGCTGGTGCCGTCGCTCGAGCGCGAACGCCCGCGCTTTGGCAGCGCCACACTCGGCCAGTGGAGCGAGGTCAGCGCCGTGGCGCTCGCCGAACAGGCACAGCGGCAGCGTGCGGCCTTGCGGCCGTGGTTGCTGTGGTCGGTGCTGCTCGCCGGCGTGGCGGTGCTGGGTTTCATGGTGTGGCGCCTGGCGCGATCGCCACGCCAGGACGATCGAACAAATCCCTGAGCGCGCTGCGCATAAACTGCGCACTTCACAGGATTGCCACGGACAGCCCATCATGCGCCTCACCACCCGCCAATTCATCAAGACCAGCGGCCTGTTCGCTGCCGCCCTGCTGCTCGCCGCCTGCGGCAAGAAAGAACCGCCACCGCCGGCCGCGGCTGCCGCTTCGGCACCCGCTGCCGCGCCGGCGCCGGCACCTGCCAGGGTCTATGCCGTCGGCACGGACGCGGCCTACGCGCCGTTCGAGAGCCAGAACGAAAAGGGCGAGATCGTCGGCTTCACCATCGACGTCGTCAGCGC
>JANOEG010000301.1:0-17357 GCA_031413095.1 Burkholderiales bacterium
TGCGGTCAGTTCGCGCACCTCGGGCGTGATCGGGCCGACTTCGAGTTGCGCAAAGAGCTGCTTGATCTCGCGCTGCGCATTGGGGCTTCCAGCGAGCAGTTCATTGACTGTCGCATCGACCGTCGCGTCCAATTCGGCGAGAGGGGCGATCTGCTGCACCAGGCCGATCGCCAGCGCCTCAGCCGCCCCGATTCGCGTCGTCGTCAGCGCCAGGCGTTTGGCGTGGCGCTTACCGACGGCGTTGGTGACGTACGGGCCGATGACGGCGGGCAGGATGCCGAACTTGGCCTCGCTGACCGAAAAGCTCGCGTTGTCGGCGGCAACGGCGATGTCACACGCGCACGCCAGACCGACGCCGCCGCCGAGCGCCGCGCCTTGCACGCGCGCGACGGTCGGCTTCGGGCACGACTCGATGCGCGACAGCACCGCCGCGAACTTGCGCGCGTCTTGCAGGTTCCACTCTTGTGATGCTTCGGACGCCCGTTGCATCCACTGCAGGTCGGCGCCAGCCGAAAAATGCTTGCCGTCACCGGCGAGCACGATCATGCGCACGTTGGCGTCGTCGATCAGGGCTGCGAACGCGGCATCGAGCTCGGCGATCATCGCTTCGTCGAAGGCGTTGAAGACCTCGGCGCGCGACATCGTGATCTGCGCGACGCCGGGTGAGCGGCGCGTGATGATCAAGGTCGGCATCAGTAAGTCTCCAGGTGCAGCCGGCCTTCCTTCTTCAACGACGCACCGACGGTGTCCCACGACAAGCCGGCCTGCGTGGCCACGTCGCGCAGCGCGAGCACCACGCCTTCCTCCATGCTCTTCAACCCGCAGACATAAAAGCAGGTGTTTGCGTCTTTCAGCAGTGGCACCAGATCGGCGGCGCGATCGCGCATCAAATCCTGCACGTACTTCTTCGGTTGCCCCGGCGTTCGGCTGAACGCGAAGTTGATGTCGATGAAGTCTTTGGGCAAATTCATCAGCGGGCCGAAGTAGGGCAGCTCTTCCTTCGTGCGCGCGCCGAAGAACAGCATCAGCTTGCCACCTTCGAACTTGCCGGATTGTCGGAGTCGGCGCCGCCACTCGGTCATCGCGCGCATCGGCGCCGAGCCGGTGCCGGTGCAGATCATGACGATGTTCGATCGCGGGTGGTTCGGCATCAGGAAGCTGGTGCCGAACGGGCCGATGACCTGCACGGTGTCACCCACCTTCAAGTCGCACATGTAGTTCGAGGCGACGCCGCGCACCGGCTTGCCGTGGTGGTCGGCGAGCACGCGCTTGATCGTCAGCGACAGGTTGTTGTAGCCTGGCCGCTCGCCGTTGCGCGGGCTTGCGATCGAGTACTGGCGTGCGTGGTGCGGCTTGCCTTGGGCGTCGATGCCCGGCGGGATGATGGCGATGCTCTGGCCTTCGAGCACAGGGAACGGCATCGCGCCGAAGTCGAGCACGATGTGGTGCGTTTCGTTCTCGGTGCCGGCCTCGTTGACCTTGAAGTTGCCGACGACGTTAGCTGCCGTTGGCCCGGTCTTCGGGCCGTAGAGATTGGTGTACGCATGCGCGGCCGACCACGGCGGCACGCTGGCGCCGAACTGCGCGCTGTTGAACGCTTCTTCGCCGCTCGCGGCGGCTTGCAGCGGTGGCGTGACCGGATGCTCGGCAACAGTTGCGCCTTCGATCTCCTGTTCAACCGGCAACTCGTCCCACGTCAACTGCGCGTCGACGCTGTACGCCTCAGCCTTGCGCACGATGCGCCAGTTGTCGATGCTGCCGGTCGGGCAGGGTGAGATGCAGTCCATGCAGAAGTTGCACTTCTCGGCATCGACGACGTAGTTGCGCGAGTCGTGCGTGATCGCCTTGACCGGGCAGATCGCTTCGCAGGTGTTGCAGCGGATGCAGATCTCGGGGTCGATCAGGTGCTGTTTGAGGACGGTGATCTCGGCGGGGGCGTTCATGTTGTGTTGTCTCCTCTGTGACGCCCGGCGGGTTGAACGGCAAACGCAAGCGTTTGTCCGCTCTAACCCGCCGAGTTATTGCGGCGCAAAGCGTCCGCAATAACGCTAGTTGAATCGCACGTACTCGAAGTCCACTGGCTGGCGGTTGATGCCCATCACCGGCGGCGCGATCCAGTTGGCGAACTTGCCCGGCTCGACGACACGCCCCATCAGGCTGGCCACGAAGGCGCGGTCTTCGCTGCTCGGCAGCCACGTGTCCTTCTTCGCGCTCCACTCGGCGTCGCTGACGACGCGGCCGTCCGGCGAGATTTTCGCGCCGGCCAGCGCGCCGATGTTGCGATGGAAGGCCTTGTGCGGCACGGTCAGCTTGAACGGGATGCCGGCCTTGTCGATGACCTTGTTCCAACGCTCGACACCGGCCACGCTGTCCTTGATGTAGTCGTCGCGCAGCACTTCGTTGAGCGCATTCAACATCGGTACTTCCTTTTCGGCCAGCGTGCCGTTCTGTACCGTCAGCACCTTGTAGGTCTGACCGCGCAGCTCGTGGTCGTCAACGCGCTTGCCTTCTTCGTAGCGGCCCTTCAAGCCCGTTGAGTAGAACGTCGCCGCATTGCTCGACTCGTCGGCGCCGAACAGATCGACCGTGACGCTGAAGTGGAAGTTCAGATAGCGCTGGATCGTCGGCAGGTCGATCACGCCGGCCGCGCGCAGCTTCTTCGCATCGTCGGTCTTCATCTCGTTCATCGCTGCGCAGGTGCGGGCGATGACACGCGATACGCCGCTCTCGCCGACGAACATGTGGTGCGCTTCTTCGGTCAGCATGAACTTGGTCGTGCGGGCAAGCGGGTCGAACGCGCTCTCCGCCAACGCGCAGAGCTGGAACTTGCCGTCGCGGTCGGTGAAGTAGGTGAACATGAAGAAGGCGAGCCAGTCCGGCGTCTGCTCGTTGAAGGCTTGCAGGATGCGCGGGTTGTCTTCCTGGCCGCTGCGGCGCTGCAACAGCGCGTCGGCTTCTTCACGGCCATCGCGGCCGAAGTGCTTTTGCAGCAGATAGACCATCGCCCAAAGGTGGCGGCCTTCTTCAACGTTGATCTGGAACAGGTTGCGCAGGTCGTACATCGACGGTGCCGTGGCACCGAGGTGGCGCTGCTGCTCGACCGATGCCGGTTCGGTGTCGCCCTGCGTGACGATGATGCGGCGCAGGTTGGCACGGTATTCGCCAGGCACGTCTTGCCACGCCGCTTCGCCCTTGTGGTCGCCGAAGTGGATCTTGCGGTCTTTCTCTCCGGGGTTCAGGAAGACGCCCCAGCGGTAGTCGCGCATCTTGACGTGGCCGAACTGCGCCCAGCCCTGCGGATCGACACTGACGGCGGTGCGCAGATAGACGTCGTAGGGCGTGGAACCGTCGGGGCCCATGTCGTCCCACCAACTGATGAAGTTGGGCTGCCACTGCTCGAGCGCGCGCTGCAGCGTGCGGTCTTCGGACAGGTTGACGTTGTTGGGGATCTTCTCGCTGTAGTTGATGCCGGCGCTCATGGTCTTGATTCCTGTGTGTGTGTCGTCGATGTGTCGATGTTCAAACGCGGTTCCAGTCGAAGGCAGCCTTGTCGCCTTTGCCGTAGACCTTGAGCGCTCCTTTTTCGCCGACGGCGTTGGGGCGCTGGAAAATCCAGTTCTGCCATGCGGTCAGCCGGCCAAAAACGCGGGTGTGCATGTTTTCCTTGCTGTTGAAGCGCAGGTTGGCTTCCATGCCGGTGAGGGCATCGGGGCTCATCGCCACACGCTCTTCAATGGCGATGCGCACCTCGTCGGCCCAGTCGATGTCGTCCGGGTTGGCGGTGACGAGGCCGACTGCGAAGGCGGCGTCGGCGTCGAGTGCTTGTCCGGCCTTGGCGCGCACGGCATCGAGCGCGGGCTCTTCGTTGTAGAAGCGGCGGCCGAGGCGGCTCTCGCCGGTGGCCATCGGGTAGAGACCGAAGTTGTTCTCGCCGACGGTGATTTTCGGCGCCTTGGCTTCGTCGTCCGGCAGCGCCAGCATGTAGCTGCGGTCGCAGGCCAGCGCCAGTTCCAGGAACGAGCCGGCAAAGCACGAGCCTGGCTCGATCAGCGCGAAGAGGCTGCGCGAAGAAACGTCGAGGCGGCTGAAGGTGCGACGCAAGAGCCCGACCGTTTCGCGCACGAACCAATGGTTGGCATGCTGTTGCAGCACCGAGTCCATCTGCAGCACGGCCTTGGCATCGCCCTCGCATCTGATCAGCCAGACGCCGATGTCGAGCTCGTTGGTGCGCATCGACAAAATCGCGTCTTCGAGTTCACGCGCTAGGGCGAGCGGGTACCAGTTTGCACCGGCGGCTTCGATGGCCGCGATGTCGCTTTCGACGGCCTTCGTCGGCGCCTTGACCGCGAAGGTCGCAACACGCTTGGCACGGTCGATCTCGACCGTGACGTTGCCGTAGCGCAGCGCATCGGCTTCGATCGTGCGATTCAGCGGCGTCAGCGTGACAGCCTTGCCGTTGGCCGGCCGGTCGCTCTTCTCGGCCAGTTGCAGTGCGCGCTCCTGCACCTTGGCAGCGAACTGCGCCGGTTTCGCAACTGCGTCGACCAAACGCCAATCGACCGCCTTCTGCCCGCGCACGCCTTCAACGCTGGTGCAGAACAGATCGGCCAGGTCATGGCGTACGTGCCTTTTGTCGGTGACGCGCGTCAGGCCGCCGGTCCCCGGCAGCACGCCGAGCAGCGGCACTTCGGGCAGGCTGACGGCGCTACTGCGGTCATCGACGAGGATGATCTCGTCGCAAGCCAGAGCCACTTCATAGCCGCCACCGGCGCAGGCGCCGTTAACGGCAGCGAGGAACTTCAGGCCCGAGTGCTTGGACGTGTCTTCGAGGCCGTTGCGCGTCTCGTTGGTGAACTTGCAGAAGTTGACCTTCCACGCATGGCTCGACACACCGAGCATGAAGATGTTGGCGCCCGAGCAGAAGACCTTGTCCTTCAGGCTCGTCAGCACGACGGTGCGCACTTCCGGGTGCTCGAAGCGGATGCGGTTCACCGCGTCGTTCAACTCGATGTCCACGCCCAGGTCGTAGCTGTTGAGCTTCAACTTGTAGCCGGGGCGCAGGCCGGCGTTTTCATCGAAGTCGGCTCCCAGCGTGGCCACCGGGCCTTCGAACTTCAGTTTCCAGTGCTTGTACTGCGAGGGGTGGGTCTGGTAGTCAACGCGGGGGGCTGGGTCGCTGCTCATCAGTTTCTCCTTTGCGCACTATCGTGCATATTTCGGGGGTCGATGAAATGCATAATAGTGCATGCTATCGACGCTCGTCAAGCAATGGAATGCATTTTTTCTGGGTACTTACCCTTGTAGCTGAAGCGCGTCGCGGACCAGCCGGCGCAGCACCACAAACGTCTCGTCCAGCGGTTGCGCGCTGGTGTCGAGCGTGAAGTCGGCCTTTGAATAGAAGGCCGCGCGGCCGGCGAGGATGCCCTTCAAGTCCTGCATGGCCTCCTTGCTCGACGCCATCGGCCGCAAATCGCCTTGGGCGACGACGCGCTTCATGTGGTCTTCGGGCGTGGCCTGCAGCCAGACCGTCGTGCAATGGGCCAGCAACTCATTGAAGGTGGCCGGATCCGAGACCAGGCCGCCGGGCACGGCGATCACGCATTCGCTGTAGATCTGGATCGTTTCTTCGAGCGCGCGGCGCTCATAGCGGCGGTAGGCGTTCTGGCCATAGAGCGCCTGGATCTCGGCAACTGTGCAGCCGGCGAATTTTTCGATCTCGCCGGAGAGTTCGATGAAGGGCACATGCAGGTCTTCGGACAGCAGATGCCCCAGCGTCGATTTGCCGCCACCGCGCAGGCCGATCAGTGCAATGCGCGGGCTGCGTGCGCCGCCGTTTTTGCTGGCCGAGCCGCCCGTGCCGAACAGCTCGCCGAGGGCGATGCGGGCACGGCGCAGGTCTGGCTCAGCGCGGCTTTCGAGCAGCTCGCGCAGCATCAGCCACTCGGGCGACGAGGTCGTGACGTCGCCGGTCAGCTCGGTCAACGAGACCTGCAGCGCCTGGGCAACCTGCAGCAGCACCAGGATCGACGCGTTGCCGACGCCGTATTCCAGATTGGCCAAGTGCCGCTCCGAGACATCGGCGGCGATCGACACCGCCTTGCGAGTCATGCCGCGCCTCGAACGAAGAGCGCGCACTCGCTCACCCAAGGCGACGAGGAACGGGTTCTTGTCTTCCGCGGCCTCGACGCTAACGCCGTTGGCAACGCCGTCCTGGTCTTGTTTCAGTGTTATCCCTGACATATGCAATATAGTGCTTGACACTCCATGACCGCACAACTATGGTTCATGCAAGCACAATAATTCATCTTTCTGGCTTCCGCAAGGATCCGCAAGGTGAACAGGAGACAAACATGATCACACCCGCCAAATTCCAGAGCCAGATCGCCCAAGTCACCGCGCAGATCGGCGGCCGTGAGCTGAACAACGATCTCGACGCCTGGCTGAACCAGACGCATGGCGCGGGCAGCGCGACTTACAAGGAACTGAAGGCCGCGTGCGAGGCCGGCGTGGCCGAAGGCTGGCTAGCGAACCGCGAAGGCGGCGGCATCAAGTACGGGCGCATCTTCAAGCCGAGCGATGAGCTGAATGGCTTTTCGGTCGATGTGGTGGATATGAAGGACATCGCAGGGCCTCACCACACGCACCCGAACGGCGAGATCGACTTGGTCATGCCGATCGATGGCGATGCGCAGTTCGACGGCCGGCCCGCGGGCTGGTGCGTCTATCCGGCCGGCAGCGCGCACCGACCCACGGTCAGCCGGGGCCGCGTGCTGGTGCTGTATCTCTTGCCGCAAGGCGCCATCGAATTCACACGCTGATCAGGAGCCGCGCCATGAGCACGACCGACGTCCAAGCCCCCGCCGAGCGCTTCAACTTCGCGCAGCACCTGCTGGCGCTCAATGCCGGCCGCCCGAACAAGACGGCCTTCATCGACGACCACGGCAGCGTCACCTATGCCGACGTGGCCGATCGCGTGCTCCGCGTCGCTGCCGGCCTGCGCGCGCTGGGCCTGCGCCGTGAAGAGCGTGTGCTGCTGCTGATGCACGACGGCGCCGACTGGCCGGTGAGTTTTCTCGGTGCGATGTACGCCGGCCTGGTGCCGGTCGCCGTGAACACGCTGCTGACGGCAGACGACTACGCCTACATGCTCGAGAACTCGCGCGCCCAGGCGGCGCTGGTGTCCGGCGCGCTGTTGCCGGCATTGAGCGCGGCGATGGTGAAGTCCGAGCACGAGATCAAGAAGGTCATCGTTTCGCACCCCATCGCGCCGCTGCACGACAGCGAGGCCGACTTCGAAGCCTTCCTCCAGCACGCCGAGCCGATGGCCCAGCCGGCCGCCACGAGCGCCGACGACCCCGGCTTCTGGCTCTATTCCTCCGGCTCCACCGGCCGCCCGAAGGGCACGGTGCATTCGCACGCCAACCCGTACTGGACGGCCGAGCTGTACGGCAAGCGCCTCTTGCGCATCACCGAGCAGGACGTCTGCTTCTCGGCGGCGAAACTGTTCTTCGCCTACGGCCTGGGCAACGGCTTGAGTTTTCCGATGAGCGTCGGCGCGACGACGATCCTGATGGCCGAGCGGCCGACGCCCGACGCCACGTTCGCGCGCTGGCTCGGCAAGGTCGGTGGTGTCAAACCCACCGTGTTTTTCGGTGCACCGACCGGCTTTGCCGGCATGCTCGCGAGTCCCGCGTTGCCGAAGAAGGGCGAGACCGCGCTGCGCATGGCCTCGTCGGCCGGCGAAGCGCTGCCGGCCGAACTCGGCGAGCGCTTCACCAGGCACTTCGGCGTCGAGATCGTCGATGGCATCGGCTCGACCGAGATGCTGCACATCTTCCTGTCGAACAAGCCCGGCGACGTGCGCTACGGAACCACCGGCTGGCCGGTGCCGGGCTACGAGGTCGAACTGCGCGGCGAGGATGGCTCGCCGGTGGCCGATGGCGAGCCGGGCGACCTCTACATCCATGGCCCGAGCGCCGCGATGATGTACTGGGGCAACCGCGCCAAGACACGCGACACCTTCCAGGGCGGCTGGACGAAGAGCGGCGACAAGTACGTGAAGAACGCCGACGGCACCTACACCTACAGCGGCCGCAGTGACGACATGCTGAAGGTCAGCGGCATCTATGTCTCGCCGTTCGAAGTCGAAGCGACGCTGGTGCAGCACCCGGCCGTGCTCGAAGCGGCGGTGATCGGCAAGGAAGATGCGGAAGGCTTGACCAAGACCAAGGCCTTTGTCGTCTTGAAGGCTGGGGCGTCGGTGAGCGAAGAAGAGTTGAAGGCTTTTGTCAAGGAGCGCCTCGCGCCCTACAAATACCCGCGTTTCATCGAGTTCATCAGCGACTTGCCGAAGACCGCGACGGGGAAGATTCAGCGCTTCAAGTTGCGTGAGCGGGAAGCGGCGGCGAAGTGACGAGCCGCGCCGCGCCGGGCCGCCCCAAGCCAGCGGCTGTTCCCTCGGGGGACCGCTCGCGCAACGCCGCGGGCGAGGGGCTGTCATGACGGCGTTCGTCAACGTCGATTGGGCCGGCCGGCCGGTGCGCATCGAGCACCAGTGGCTCGCCCCCGAGCGCAGCTCAGCACCGCTCCTCGTCTTCCTGCATGAAGGCCTGGGCTCGCTCGCGATGTGGAAAGATTTTCCGCAGCGCTTGTGCGACGCCGCGAATGTGCGCGGCCTCGTCTATTCGCGCCCCGGCTACGGCCGTTCGACGCCGCGCGCCGCCGAAGAAGCGTGGGACCTGGACTTCATGCACCGGCAGGCGCACGAAGTGCTGCCGGCGCTACTGCAAACACTCAAAGTCACCGACAAGCCCTGGCTTTTCGGCCACAGCGACGGCGGCTCGATCGCTTTGCTCTACGCCGCGAAGTTCAGCGCGCAGACTTCCGGCGCTATCGTGCTCGCGCCGCACATCAGGGTCGAAGACCTGTCGGTGCAGAGCATCGCCAAAGCGCGCACGGCCTACGAGCAGACCGACTTGCGAGCGCGTCTGGCGAAGTACCACGACGACCCGGATTCCGCCTTCTGGGGCTGGAACAACATCTGGCTGCACCCGCCGTTCAAGCAGTGGTCGATCGAACAGGAGATCGCGTCGATGACCTGCCCGCTGCTTGCGGTGCAAGGCATCGACGACGAATACGGGACGCTCGAACAGATCCGCGGCATCGCCAGACGCGTGCCGCACACGGAGTTGCTCGAGCTGCCCGACTGTGGGCACTCGCCGCACAAAGACCAGACCGCGCGCGTGATCGCGGCTGCAAGCGCCTTCATACAACGCCATTCCACTGGAGACAAAGCATGAAACTGATTCGCCTGACTGCACTCACGGCCGCCGCACTGGCTGCGCCCCTCACGTTCGCGCAAGGACAAAAACTCAAGGTCGGGCTGATGCTGCCAGCCACCGGCACCTTCGCCTCACTCGGCACGGCCATCGAAAACGGCTTCAAGCTCTACGTCGGCGAACAGGGCGGCAAGCTCGGCGGCCGCGAGGTCGAGTTCGTCAAGGTCGATGACGAGAGCGAGCCCGCCAAGGCCACCGACAACGTCAACAAGCTGATCAAGCGCGACAACGTCGATGTCATCGTCGGCACCGTGCACTCCGGCGTCGCGATGGCGATGGCGCGCGTGGCCAAGGACAGCGGCACGATCCTGATCGTGCCGAACGCGGGAGCGGGGGCCGTGACCGGTGCCATGTGCGCGCCCAACATCTTCCGCAGCAGCTTTTCCAACTGGCAGACAGGCTACGCCACCGGCGAAGCCGTGGCCAAGCGCGGCCACAAGAAGATAGCCACCGTGACCTGGAAGTACGCCGCTGGCGACGAGATGGTGGCCGGCTTCAAGGAAGCCTTCGAGAAGGCCGGCGGCCAGGTCGTCAAGGAGCTGAACCTGCCATTCCCGAACGTCGAGTTCCAGGCCCTGCTGACCGACGTGGCCGCGACCAAGCCCGATGGCGTCTTCGCCTTCTTCGCCGGCGGTGGCGCGGTCAAGTTCGTCAAGGACTACGCGGCGGCGGGCCTGAAGAAAAACATCCCGCTGTACGGCAACGGCTTTCTCACCGACGGCACGCTCGAAGCGCAAGGCGCAGACGCCGACGGCATCTTCACCGCGCTTCACTACGCCGACGGGCTGAACACGCCGCGCGACAACGCCTTCCGCCTGGCGTATGCGAAAGCCTACAAGCTGCAGCCCGACGTCTATGCGGTGCAAGGCTACGACGCCGCGCAGATGCTTGCGGTGGGTTTGAACGCCACCAAGGGCGACGTGAAGAAGACGGCCGAGTTCGCCAAGGCGGTGCAGGCCGCCAAGATCGACAGCCCGCGCGGCGCGTTCACGATCTCCAAGTCGAACAACCCGGTGCAGGACTTCTATCTGCGCCAGGTGGTGGGCAAGGAGAACAAGAGCGTGGGCATCGCGAGCAAGGCATTGGCCGATCCGGGGCGTGGGTGTAAGTTGTAGTCCACTGCACGGCCCTACAACAACGAGGAGACGAGGTGGATCTAGCAACCTTCCTGATCCAGTGCCTGAACGCACTGCAGTACGGCCTGCTGCTGTTCCTCGTCGCCTCCGGGTTGACGTTGATCTTCGGCATCATGGGCGTCATCAACCTGGCGCACGGCAGCTTCTACATGATCGGCGCCTACATGGCGTATGCCCTGTCGCCGGTCGTCAGCAGCACTTTCGGCGGCGGCTTTTTCGCCGTGCTCGCAGTCGGCCTCGTGCTCTCGGTGGTCTTCGGCTACCTGCTCGAATGGGCGTTCTACAGTTTTCTCTACGAGCGCGAGCACTTGCAGCAGGTGCTGATGACCTACGGCCTGATCCTCGTCTTCGAGGAACTGCGCAGCCTGCTGGTCGGTGACGACGTGCACGGCGTGGCGATCCCGCCCCTCCTGGCCGGCAGCATCGCGCTGTCCGACGTACAGCAGTACCCGATCTATCGGCTCTTCATCAGCGGCGTCTGCCTGGCCCTGGCGCTTGGCATGTACTTCGTCTTCACGCGCACGCGGCTGGGCATGATGATCCGTGCCGGCAGCACGAACCGCGAGATGGTGCAGAGCCTCGGTATCGACATCACGTTCCTCTATCGCGTGGTCTTCGCTGCGGGTGTCGCCATCGCGGTGCTCGCCGGCATGGTGGCCTCGCCGGTGAGCAGTGTGTATCCCGGCATGGGCAACTCGGTGCTGATCATCTGCTTCGTCGTCGTCGTCATCGGCGGCATCGGCTCGATCCGCGGCGCGCTGCTGGCGGCGCTGCTGATCGGGTTTGTCGATACCTTCGGCAAAGTGCTGCTGCCGTCGGCCGCAGGTGTTCTTGTCTATGTGTTGATGGCCCTGATCCTGCTGTGGAAGCCGGACGGTCTGTTCAAGGCGGGCTGATCGTGCAAAACATCGACAAAGGCAAACTCCTCTTCGTCGCGCTCGCCTTCGGTGCGCTGGCGCTGTACCCGCTGGTCGCAGGCAAGTTCGGTATCGATCTGATCACCAAGATCATGATCTTCGCCATCTTCGCCTTGAGCCTCGAACTGCTGGTCGGCGGCACCGGCCTCGTCTGCTTCGGGCAGGCGGCGTTTTTCGGCATCGGTGCCTATGCGACAGTGAAGTTGTCGCCCGAAAGCGATGCTGCGTCGCTGCTCTGGTTGCTTCCGGTGAGCGTGCTGCTTGCAGCGCTGTACGCGCTGCTCGTCGGTGCGCTGTCGCTGCGAACCAAGGGCGTGTACTTCATCATGGTCACGCTGGCGTTTGCGCAGATGGCGTACTACGTCGTGCATGACACGCCGCTCGGCGGCGGCACCGATGGCATTTATCTCAACGTCAAGCCGAGCGTGGCCGGTCTGCTCGACCTCGACAACCCTGTTGTCTTCTACCTCTTCACGCTGGCGATGCTGGTGCTGGTGTTCGCCTTCCTCGCCGTCGTGCTGCGCTCGCGCTTCGGCCGTGCGCTGGCGGGTATCCGCGTCAACGAGCAGCGCATGCGCGCGACCGGGTTCTCGACCTACCCGTACAAGCTGGCCGCCTTCACGCTGTCGGGCGCGGTCGCCGGCCTCGGCGGTTTTCTCTTCGCCGTCAAGGACGGGTTCGTGAACCCGGAGCTGATGAGCTGGCATGAGTCGGGTGCCGTGCTGATCATGATCATCCTCGGCGGCCTCGGTCGTTTGCGCGGTGCGCTGATCGGCGCGTTTGCGTTTGCGCTGCTGCAGGAGTTCTTCAAGAGCGAAGCGATCTTCGGGGCGTTCGCAAAACATTGGCACCTCGGTTTGGGGCTGACGATCATCGCCAGCGTGGCGCTGCTGCCCAAGGGCCTCGTCGGACTGCCGGGTCAGTGGCGCGAGCGGCTCGTCGGCCGGGCCTCGCGGCGCGCTGAAGCACTCGGGGAGACCGGCCATGAGTGAGATCCTTCTCAAGGGCCGCGACATCACGCGCCGCTGGGGCGGGCTGGTCGCGGTCAACAAGGTGTCGCTCGATCTGCAGCGCGGCCAGGTGCACGCGGTGATCGGCACCAACGGCGCCGGCAAGAGCACGCTGATCAACATCCTGTCGGGCGAGATCCCGCCGAGTGACGGCAGCGTCGAGTTGCTCGGCCAGGACGTGACGCGCTGGACTCAGCCCAAACGCGCACGCGCCGGTTTGGGCCGCAGCTACCAGCGCAACACGATCTATCCGACGTTCACCGTGTTCGAGAACTGCCGCCTCGCCGCGCAGGCGAGCACGCAGAAGGCGTGGCAGTGGTGGCACGACGCGCAGCGTTGCGAAGCCAGCACCAGTGCCGCGCGCATGGCAGCTACGCGCGCCGGGCTCGACGACTTTGTCGATCGCGAAGCCGGCCTGCTTTCGCACGGCCAGAAGCGCCAGCTCGAAATCGCGATGTGCCTGGCGACCCATCCCAAAGTGCTGCTGCTCGACGAACCGCTGGCCGGCATGGGCGCCGAAGAAACCGACCGCATGCTGGAGTTGCTCGGCGAACTGCGCGCCGGCCACGCCATCCTGCTCGTCGAGCACGACATGGACGCGGTGTTCCGCATCGCCGATCGCATCACGGTGATGGTCAACGGCACGGTGATCGCGAGCGACACGCCGCAGAACATTCGAAACAGCGCCGAAGTGCAGGCGGCGTATTTGGGGGGCCACTGACATGGCGAGTGGTGATCCGATTCTTGAAGCGCGCGGTATCCACGCCTGGTACGGCTCCAGCCACGTGCTGCACGGCATCGACCTGACGATCGGCCGCGGCGAAACCATCGGCCTGCTCGGCCGCAACGGCATGGGCAAGAGCACGCTGATCCGCACGCTGCTCGGCCACGTGACGCAGCGCGACGGCCGCATCCACCTCTTCGGCCAGGACCTGTCGAAAGGCAAGCCGCACGAAGTGGCGCGGCGCGGCGTGGCCTATGTGCCGGAAGGCCGCGGCGTGTTCCCCAACCTGTCGGTGCGCGAGAACCTCGTCATGTCCGCCAAGCCCGCCCGAGACGCGAAGAGCGGCTGGACCTACGAGCGTGTGATGAAGACCTTCCCGCGCTTGACCGAGCGAGTCAACAACCTCGGCAACCAGCTCTCGGGCGGCGAACAGCAGATGCTGTCGATCGGCCGCGCGCTGATGACGCAGCCCGAGCTCATCATCCTCGACGAAGCCACCGAAGGCCTGGCGCCGCTGATCGTGGCCGACATCTGGCGGGTGATTTCAGAGATCCGCGCCAGTGGCATCGCCACGCTGATCGTCGACCGCGACTACCGCAAGGTGCTCGCGCAGTCGGACCGCGCGATCGTCCTGCAAAAAGGGCAGGTGGTGCTCAGCGGCGCCTCCGAGTCCTTGCGTTCGAGTTCGGAGCTCGCCTCCTTCCTCGGCGTTTGAACACCACCACAGGAGACAAAACATGTTGAGCTACCAGGTCGAAGCCTTCGGCAAGCCGTTGGCACAAGTCATCCGCGACACACCGGTGCCGCAAGGCAGCGAGGTCATCGTCAAGGTCGGCAGCTGTGGCGTTTGCCACAGCGACGTGCATTTGCACGACGGCTACTTCGATCTCGGCGGCGACGTCAAGCTCGACATGACGCGCACCGTGCAGCCGCCGCGCACGCTCGGTCACGAGATCGCCGGCACCGTCGTCGCCGTCGGTCCCGATGCGCAAGGCGTGAAGGTCGGCGACCGCCGCGTCGTCTTCCCGTGGATCGGCTGCGGCGCCTGCTCGCTCTGCGCCGCCGGCAACGAGCACCTGTGCAACAAGCCCTCCGCACTCGGCATCCACCGCGACGGCGGTTTCTCAGACCACGTCAGCGTGCCGCATCCGAAGTATTTGCTCGACTACGGCTCGCTCGCCGAAGAGCAGGCCTGCACCTACGCGTGCTCGGGCTTGACAGCGTGGAGCGCGCTGAAGAAGGTCGCGCCGCTCGGGCCAAAAGACACGCTGCTGATCATCGGTGCCGGCGGCGTCGGCCTCTCCGGCATCCGCTTGGCGCGCAAGTTGTTCGAAACGCCGCCGATCGTCGTCGAGCTCGACAAGAGCAAATGGGACATCGCGCGCGAAGCCGGTGCCGGCGAGGTCATCGACCCCAACGCTGACGGCGCGCTGAAGGCCTTGATGAAGAGCACCGGCGGTGTGGCCGCAGCGATCGACTTCGTCGGCGCTGGGGCGACCTTCAACTTCGGCTTCTCCGCGCTGCGCAAGGCCGGCAAGATGGTCTGCGTGGGTCTCTTCGGCGGCTCGACGCCGATCGTTCCTGCCATGGTGTCGATGAAGGCCGTGACCGTGATGGGCTCGTATGTCGGCAGCCTGGCCGAGATGCAGGAGCTGATGGCAATTGCCAAGGACGGCTCGCTGCCCAACCTGCCGCTGACGTCGCAACCCTTGGCCACGGCCACCGATGCGCTGGCCGATTTGCGCGCCGGCCGCATCCGTGGTCGCACGATTCTGAAACCATGAGCACCGAACAAACGAACGCCCCGCACATCGACTGGAACCAGTTGAGCCCGGCCACGATGTGGCGCGACTGGATCGTCAAGTCCGAAGCGCAGTGGAGCGAGACCGTGTCGCAGATGCTCAAGGACGAGCGCAGCGGCGGCATGCTGAAAAAGCAGGTCGACGAAGCACGCATGGCGCACCGCCAGTTCGGCGAGATGGCGCAGGCCGCGCTCGCTGCGGCTTACCTGCCGACGCGCGCCGACATCGAGGCGATCGACGAGCGCATGGGCAAGCTGGAAGACGGGCTTGCGCAATTGAGCGCGAGCGTTGTGGCTTTGCGTGAAGCGTTGGTGGCGCAAGGCGCGGCCAAGATCGAACGCGTGCCGCGTACCCGTGCAGCGCCGAAGAAGAGCAAGCCGTGAACACCGCCGCTTCGCAAGCGTTGCCGAACCCGATGCAGCGCGCGTTGTCGCGTTTGGGGATCGCGGCCGAAAACTTTGCCGACATGGCCGGGCCCTTGGGCGTGACGCCCAAGGAAACCATCCACGCCAGCGGCACCTTGAAGCTGCACCACTACAAGCCTCTCGCTGACAGCGTTTATCGCGTGCCCGTGCTGATCGTCACCTCGCTCGTCAACCAGCCCTACATCCTCGACCTCGTGCCGGGGCAGAGCATGGTCGAATTCCTGCTGCGCCAGGGCTTCGACGTGTACCTGATCGAGTGGGGCCGGCCGCGCCGTGAGCACAAGGACCTGACGATCGAAGACCATGTGCTGCGCCTGCTGCCAGAGTGCGTGGATGCGGTGCTGCGCGACAGCGGCGAGCGCGAGCTGTCGATCATCGGCTACTGCGTCGGTGGCTTGCTCTCGGTCTTGTATGCCGCATTGACTCCGAAAGCACCGCTGAAGAATCTCGTCTGCATGGCCGCGCCGATCAACGGCGATGGTCTGGTGTCGCTCAAGGCCTGGATGGGCGAAGGCTTCGACGAAGAAGCGTTGATCGAACAGTTCGGCAACGTGCCCGCCGACTGGGTGCAGAACACGCTGCGTGCTCTGCGCCCGTTCGGCAAGCTGGCCGGCGCGGCGAATCTGTTGAACCAGATCGACAAGGAAGACACCGTGCGCTCGAACCTGCGCATGGGCAAATGGGAGAGCGACAACATCCCCTTCCCCGGCGGCGTCTTCAGGCAGATGGTCAATGACTTCCTGCGCGGCAACAAGCTCGTTAAAGGCACGTGGCAGCTCGGTGGCCAGCGCGCGAAGCTGGCCAACATCAAACAGCCGCTACTGCACCTGTTGGCGCAGGACGATCACATCACGCCGTATGCGTCGGCGTGCGACCTCGTCAAGCTGGCAGGCAGCCGCGACAAGAGCGAGCACGTCGTCAAGGGCGGCCATGTCGGCCTCGTCGCCGGCCGCGGCGCGGAGACGCGCATGTGGCCGGCGCTCGACGCGTGGCTGGCGCCCCGATCTGTTTAATTCGTTTGGAGCAGAGAGAACCGATGCGTTGTTATTGCGTGATGCACCACGGCCAGCCGCTCGAGCTGGTGGAAAAAGACATCCCCGCGCCGCAGGGCAGCGAAGTGTTGGTGAAGGTCAAGGCCGCGGGCCTGTGCCACACCGACTTGCATTTGTGGGAAGGCCACTACGACCTCGGCGGCGGCAAGAAGCTGATGTTGGCCGACCGCGGCATCAAGCCACCGATGACGCTGTCGCACGAGATCGTCGGCGAGGTGATCAGCGGGCAGGGTGCGCCGGTCGGCAAGACGGTGTTGATCCACCCGTGGATCGGTTGCGGCGAATGTGCGGCCTGCCAGCGTGGCGAAGAGAACATCTGCATCAAGCCGCAATCGCTCGGCGTCGTGCGGCCCGGCGGTTTTGCCGAGTACGTCATCGTGCCGCACGCTCGCTACCTTGTCGCCATCGACGGCCTTGATGACGCTGAAGCGGCGCCGCTGGCCTGCGCCGGTGTCACGACCTACAGCGCGCTGAAGAAGCTCGGCGTACGCATCCAAACCGACCCGGTGGTCATCATCGGCGCCGGCGGTCTGGGCTTGATGGCGATCGAAGTCTTGAAGGCGATGGGCGGCCAGGGTGCCATCGTGGTCGACATCGATCCCTCCAAACGCGAAGCCGCATTGAAAGCCGGCGCGCTCGCCGCCATCGACGCCAAGGCGCCCGATGCCGTCGCGCAAGTGCAAGCGGCGACGAACGGCGGCGCGCGCGCGGTGCTCGACCTCGTCGGCGCCACACCCACCGTCACGCTGGCCACGGCGGCCTGCGCACGCGGCGGCCACATCGTGATCTGCGGCCTGATGGGCGGCGACATCACGCTCTCGCTGCCCGTCATCCCGATGCGCCCGCTGACGCTGCAGGGCAGCTATGTCGGTACGCTCGAAGAACTGCGCGAACTGGTGGCGCTGGTACAGCGCACGAAGATGAAACCGATCCCCGTGCAGCGCCGGCCGATG